>JADHXD010000219.1 GCA_016783145.1 Anaerolineae bacterium | reverse complement strand
GCCCCAGTATCCGCTGTGCTGGAAAGCCATCACCCGGTCTCCGGAGCGGATGATCAGGGGGATCAGATCGCCGAACAGATCGTGCGTCGAGTCCGGCTGCCCCGCGTCGTCCGTCAGGCGCTGGATCAGTGTGTCCGTAGAGAACAACATGGCACCCATTGCCGTTAGCGGGCCCGGTGCTGTGGACTCCGGGGGAACGACCTCTCTCACCGACCCATCGACGTCTGCCGTCAGAGTCGGGCATCCCTGGCCTCCATCTCCTGGGGCGGCGACGGCAGCGATCGTCAAGGCAGCGCCTGTCTTCCGATGTTGTGCGATCAAGGGGGACAGGTCGGCGCTGTAGACCTCGCACCCACCTAGAACGAGCACCTCCTGCACCTGGTAGTGGAGGATATAGTCTCGGTTTCGATGGATCGCATTGGCGCTGCCCTCGTACCAGCCTATCTCTATGCGGGCCTGGTAGGGATGCAGCAGAGTCAGGCCTCCCTCGCGGCGATCGAGATCCCACGGACGTCCGTAGGCCAGGTGAGCGTGCAGAGATCGCGGCCGGTATTGGGTGATCACGCCGATGGTCTCGATCCCCGAGTTGACGCAGTTGGAGAGCGCAAAGTCGATCAGCCGGTACTTGCCAGCAAAGGGCAGCGCTGCCTTGCTGCGGTGGGCAGTCAGTTTTCCCAGGTCGGCGTGGGGGTCATCACAGAGGATCAGCGCCAGCGGCGGAGGAGAAAAGGCGCCAGCCGGCGTCCAGGCATCCGTAGCCAAGGGTGAGAACCTACTCGTGTCAACCATCGTCCGCCTCCTGAATAACGCCAAACCAAACAGGTCTCAAGGAGATGCGATCGGAGACTGCCGATGAGAGCAGAACGCCTTTCGAGCCGGCGATGCGGGGTCGGAAAGGCGTCCTCTGCAAGCAGCCTACGACCCTGTAAGCGCGCTGTTTGACTACATCATACCACAATTCTTGCGCAGATTCAAGGCCTTTTTGGAGAAATGCCCTGGTTTTGCACTGCTTGGCTCATGATGATATAATCTCCCCTGTCCTCTGTGGGCGTACCTGCAGTGTCTGAGGGTGAGCACGTCCTCCACCTGGGTACTGTTCGTAGAGGTGGCAGACCCTTCACCGGCAAGGACGCCAAGAGAGCAGAGGGCAGGCCCGTGGTTCCTTGACGTCCTTGCCGTCCCGGCTGTGGGGTGAAGGTGGGGTGCCCTGGCAGCGTGCGATGGGCACGATCGAGGAGAGGGATCCGCACGATGGGATTTCTGGGCAAGCTCAAAAAGCTGTTCGCGGTTGGTACGTCGACCGCTCCGATGCTAGAGGTCGTCGTGCGCTGCGATCGCTGTGGGGAGGTAGTCCGCAGCCAGATCAACTTGCACCACGATCTGAGCCTCCGTGACGACGACGGCGGGCGAATCTACTTCTGCCGCAAGGGGCTCGTGGGTGGGGGGAGTACTCGGTGTTTCCAGGAGGTGGTCGTCGAGTACACGTTCGACGCCAACCGCCGGATGATAGACCGCCGGATCGAGGGGGGGCGGTTCGTAGAAGAGGGAGAGTGAACTCTGATGCAGTGGAGTCCAAGCGATCAAGAGACGGTCACGCAGGATATCCGCGTTTTCAGTGGCAGTGCGCACCGAGAACTGGCACAGGAGATCTGTGACTATATGCAGGTGCCGCTACTGCCCTCGATCACCAGCCGTTTCAGCAATGACAACCTATACGTCCACCTGGGCATGAGTGTGCGTGAGAAGCGGGTCTTTATTGTCCAGCCGCTCTCCCCACCGGCCAGCGATCACCTGCTTGAGCTGTTGATGATGGTCGATGCGGCGCGTCATGCCTCAGCCCGGCGGATCCACGCCGTCATTCCCTATTTCTCCTACGCGCGCTCGGACAAGAAAGATGAGCCGCGCATCTCGATCACGGCCCGCCTGATCGCCGACCTGCTGACCACCGCTGGCGCCAGCCACGTGATCACCATGACCCTGCATTCGCCGCAGGTGCACGGGTTTTTCCCCATCCCGGTCGATCACCTGACCGCCGAATCGGTGTTCATCCGGCATTTCAGGCAGCGGGATCTGTCCAACACGGTCGTGGTGTCGCCCGATATCGGGCACGCAAAACGAGCGGCCAAGCTGGCACGGGCACTGAACGTCCCGCTGGCGGCGGCCAACAAGCAGCGGTTGTCGGATGACCACGTGGTCATCGACGCGTTGATCGGCGACGTCAGGGGCAAGGACGTGATCATCAGCGATGACGAGATCGCCACTGCCGGCTCGGTGGTCGAGCTGATCGAGCACCTCAAGTGCGAGAACGTGGGGCGGATCACGGTCGCGGGCACGCACGGCGTGTTCAGCGGCCCGGCGATCGACCGCTTGCGCGCGATCCCCGAGATCAGCGAGATCGTGACGACCAATACCGTTCCTGTGCCGGAGAAGAAACGACTCCCCAACATGACGATCCTGTCGGTGGGTTCGATCTTTGCCGATGCCATGCGCTGCAACACGCTGGGCCGCTCGGTGGGAAAGCTCTTTGCTTTCTGGATGGACGAGAGCGAGGCCGGACAGAATGCCAAGCATTCTGAACCGTCACACACGGACGCGGGAGGCCCGCCTGAAGCGAACGCGTAGCGTGCTGTCCTGGTGATCTGCGCCGGCGATCGTCATAGACGCCAGGGTGTGCGGCAGGCTGAGCACGCGCTTGCGGTTGCCAATGTGGACCACCAGTTCATCTGCAGAGGTACGGTTGAGGCTGATCTTGCCGCTGCTCATAAAGGGCAGGGGGATGTGGAGGGCATAGCCGGTTTCGGTCTGGATCACCTGCTGCTGTCCGCCCGAATATAGAATATCGGCGGGGTCGCGGTCGGCAAAGAGGGTCTCTCCCATGCGGCGCAGCATATCCAGCCCAACCACCTCCCGATCAAAGAGGGGCACGTCGAAGATGGGCAGCGGAGCAAAGGAATCTTCGACCCTCTGCCGGTAGCGGGCCTGAGAAGCGCGCCATTCTGCGAAATATGCCCCGGTGACCTGGGGAGGAAGCATCCGGTTGCAGATCACGGCGTCGGTAGGGTAGCTGTAGAGGCTGAGGTACATGTAGGCGCGCTGTGTTTCCTTGATGACCATCTTTTCCGGATTGAGCACTAGCCGAGCTGACGATCGCTCGCGGTCTGTGAGCAGGCCCTGGATCCGCTTGAGATGGCCGATGAGGGCCTCAAGCGTGTCATAGATCTGCTTCTCCGGGATGGGGGCATTGGTGATCGCTCGGAGCAGTGGCTTGCCGAGAGCAAAGAGCTTTTTCTCCAGGGGCAGCACTTTTTCCAGGTACCAGCGTCCGATCTCTGGTGTGGTGAGCAACTGGAGCGTGGACCCGGTCGGAGCGCAGTCCATGATGATCACGTCGTACTGGGCGGTGTCGTGCAGCTCGACGACCTGTATCAGGCTGGCAAGCTCTTCCAGGCCAGGGAACACGGTCATCTCTTCGGCAATGATCCCCTCCAGCCCCTGCCATGCGAATACCGAGGCCACGTAGCGCTGTACGCTGCCCCAGTATTTCTCCATCTGGTGCAGGACGTCCAGCTCCTGGCCCCACAGGTTGTCGGCGATCGGGGTGGGGTCGGGCCCCAGGGCGATGTCGAACGAGTCCGCCAGGCTGTGTGCCGAGTCGGTGCTGATGACGACCGTGCGGTAGCCCAATTCGGCGCAGCGCAGGGCCGTGGCTGCAGAGACGCTGGTCTTTCCGACTCCGCCCTTACCGGTGTAGAGTAGAATGCGCATCCGATCTCCTGGAACGTTGGATTGTGCGGGACTGTGGCCGCCCACATGGATGTATACGCACCAGGGGTCGTTTGGTTTCAGCGTGGGTTCTGCGAAAACCGGCACGTATGGCGGAACGTCGCCCTGTCGAGCATCTTCGACCGCACCTTGCGGGATCGCGCAACATCCCGCCCCTGGTGGGAAACGTGCCCTACTAGATGTAGGAAGCTGCGCGCTCCGAAACCTACCTGTAGTAGGTCGCCTTTCCAAAGGCGACATGGCTCAGCAGAATCTTCGAGGGAGGCGCATCGGCGCCGATCCCCATTGACGACAGGCGGGACTATCTGTGTCACTGCGGGTGTACTTGGAGAGCGTGGGGTGCAAACTGAACCAGTGCGAGCGCGATGCGCTGGCACGCCAGTTCACCGAGGCCGGGTATGACGTGGTACGGTGCGCGGAGGATGCGGACCTGTGCGTGGTCAACACCTGCGCGGTCACCCACGTCGCCGCGCGCAAGTCACGGCAGCGCGTTCGCGCCCTGGGTCGAGCCAACCCTGGCGCGCGCCTGGTGGCGACAGGGTGTTACGCCGGCATTGGCGAGGAGGGCTTGAGTGCGGACCTCGTCGTCCCCAACGATCGCAAGGAGGCCCTCGTATCGCTGGTGGAGGCGCGGTTGGATCTCTGGGAATTGGATCGCGGCCCTGCCGGTCCGCGCGCGGACGCAGGGGAGGGCGCGATCTCGCGCACCCGTCCGATGGTCAAGATCCAGGACGGGTGTGACAACGCGTGCACGTACTGCATCGTCCACGTCCTGCGAGGCAAGCAGCGCAGCCAGCCGCGGGCAGAGATCCTGGCCCAGGTCAGAGAGTGGGTGAGGCAGGGCTATCACGAGGTGGTGCTCACCGGGGTGCACGTGGGCTCGTACGGGCGCGATTCCGGCGACGGGCTGTTTGACCTGGTGTGTGCGATCCTGGCGGACTCGCCTCCCGAGCGGCTGCGTCTCTCGTCGATCGAACCCTGGGACCTGACCCCCGAGTTCTATGCCCTGTGGGAGGACCCGCGCCTGTGCCGGCACCTGCACCTTCCCTTGCAGAGCGGCTGTGATGCCGTGCTGAGCCGGATGAACCGCCACTACAGCGCCGCAGAGTTCGCTCGTCTGGTCACTCAGGCACGCGACGCGATCCCAGGCCTGGCGGTGACGACCGACCTGATCGCCGGGTTCCCGGGCGAGACGGAGGAGGAACACGGGGCCAGCGCTGCGTTCGTCGAGGGGTTGGCGTTCGCCCGCGCCCACGTCTTTGCCTATTCCGAGCGACCGGGCACGCCAGCGGCGGATATGCCCGACCCGGTCGATCCGCCCGTCCGCCAGCGGCGAGCGCGAGAGCTCAGGGAGATCGCCCGGCGGAGCGGCGAGGCCTTTCGCCGGGGGTTCGTGGGTCAGACGCTCGCTGTGCTGTGGGAGGCGCGGGGCCCAGATGGGCGCTGGTCTGGCCTGACCGACCACTACGTGCGCGTCTACGCCGACTCGGACGAGGACCTGGCGAACGCGCTGCGCCTCACGCGTTTGACGGCTCTGGAACCGGGCGGGCTTTCCGGAATCGTGGTTCGGACATCGGGCTGAAGGACCCTGAGGGAGGATATGGACGCAAACCAACGCATTGACCTGCACACCCACACCTTTTACAGCGATGGCGTGCTGCTGCCCAGCGAGCAACTGCGCAGGGCGGTAGTCGTGGGCCACGCGGCCCTGGCGATCACCGACCACGCGGACTCGTCCAACCTGGAAGAGCTGCTGGCGCGGCTCTTGCGCTTCCGGCGCTACCAGGGGGACGACTACCCCCTGGTCTTTATCCCCGGGGTCGAGCTCACCCACGTCGCGCCCCGGAGCATCGCCCCGCTGGCGCGATGGGCAAAGGAGTTGGGAGCGGGGCTGGTCGTCGTCCACGGAGAGACGATCGTCGAACCGGTGGCTCCGGGCACGAACGCCGCCGCCGCGGCCTGTCCTGACGTGGACATCCTGGCCCACCCGGGGCTGCTCACCGTCGAGGAAGCGCGCCAGGCGGCGGACAACGGCGTCTACATCGAGATCACCTCGCGGCGCGGGCACGGGCTCGCCAACGGGCACGTCGCCCGAGCGGCGAGAGAGGGGGGTGCCTCCCTGGTGGTCAATACCGATACCCACGTCCCCAGTGACCTGATCGATCAGGCGACCGCCCGTCGCGTTGCCGCCGCCGCCGGCCTGGACGACGGCGAGGTGTACGCGGCGACGGTGACTC
>JADHXD010000071.1 GCA_016783145.1 Anaerolineae bacterium | reverse complement strand
TCCATAGCAAGCGTCGCGTGGTCGAACCAAACAAAACACTGTCCGCCCAGGAACTGGCAGACCGGATCTGCGCTACCTTTGAGTGTGATCACGAAGAGCATCTGGCTATTCCCGAAAAGGTCTCCTGATAATGCACTAGGCTACAAGAGACCCGGTTTCCGACCCAGTGCGGGTGGAAACCGGGTTTCCCTGTATAGGATGCTACCCGTACAACGGCCCAAAGTTCGCGCAGGCCCTCAAGTCGGCTCCTTGTGGGTCCATCGCTCCGAACGCGGTCCACGCACTGGGTCGAAAGATCCGTTCTTCGGACACGTTGTGCATGTAGACCGGGATACGCAGCATAGAGGCCAGGGTGATCAGGTCGGCGCCGATGTGCCCGTAGCTCAGCGCTCCGTGGTTAGCACCCCAGTTGTACATCACCGAATAGACGTCGCGGAAGGGCCCCCCGCTGCCGGTGAGGTTGGGGACGAACCAGTGGGTGGGCCACGTGGGGTCGGTCCGTTCGTTCAGCGTCTTGTGCACTGCGGGTGGCAGGTCGACCGTGTATCCCTCGGCCAACTGCAGCACCGGCCCCAGGCCCTTGACCAGGTTGATCCTGGACATGGTGACCGGCATGTCGCCCACCGTCAAAAAGCCCGACGAGTAGCCCCCGCCCCGGAAATACCCTGTGACCGCGGGGTACCACGTCGTGGCCTCGAGGCACTTTTGTGCTTCCTCCCTGCTGATCTCCCAGAACGGCTTCATCGCTGGCTGGCCGTCGACGGTCTGCAGGCCGGTGGCGTCCAGGCTGGCGGCCCCGGAATTGATCAGGTGGATGATGCCCCCCTCGGCCCGACCGGTGAGCCCATAGCCGGACACGCGCTTCACCGCCGCCGGGCTCCAGTAGGTCCGCACATCGGCAAAGATCTGTGCCGTGTTGGTCAGCAGGTGCCCCAGTAGCATCGCGATACCGTTGAGGCAGTCATTCTCTGTGGCGACGACGAACGCCTCACGGATGCCGTTCCAGTCGAAGGATGAGTTGAGGATGGCCTCCAAAAAGTCACCGTTTGGAAAGTGGTCGGTCCACTGCCGCTGTCCCTGGAAGCCGGAGGCGATCGCGTTGTGGCCAAGCGCCTCCTCGCCAAAGCCGAGTTCAGCCAACCGCGGGTTGCCGATCATCAGGTCACGGGCGATCATGGCCATCTTGACCACAAACTCCCAGTCCTGGTCCTTCTGACCTCGACTTCGCTGGCCCTCTGGCGTGTTATACTCCCGACCTTCGGTGCAGTTCTCTTTGGTCCAGGCGAGGGCGCGCGCGTATTCCTCCGGATCGTAGATCTCTTCGTGTATCCGGCGGACGAACTCGCTCATATCCACCGCTTCGACGCGCATCCCCAGGTAGCTCTCAAAGAGGTCGTGGTTTACGATGGAGCCTGCGATACCCATCGAGACGCCGCCCATCGAGAGGTATGACTTGCCGCGCATCGTGGCCGCGGCCAGCCCTGCCCGGGCGAACTGCAGGAGTTTTTCCTGCACGTCCGGCGGGATCGAGGTGTCATCCTGGTCCTGGACATCCCGTCCATAGATGCTGAACGCGGGCAGGCCTTTCTGGTTGTGCGCGGACAGCACCGCTGCCAGGTAGACCGCGCCCGGGCGCTCGGTGCCGTTGAGTCCCCACACCGCTTTGGGGACGATCGGATCCATATCCATCGTCTCGGACCCGTAGCACCAGCACGGGGTGACGGTGATCGAAACGCCCACCCCTTCTTTGGCAAACTTGTCGGCGGTCTGAGCCGCTTCCGCTACGCCGCCAATGCAGCTATCGGCGATCACGCACTCGACTGGGAGACCATTGGAGTGACACAAGTTCTCGGTCAGCAGCCTGGCGACGGAACGAGCCATGCTCATCGTCTGTTCTTCCAGGGATTCGCGGACCCCGCCCAGCCGGCCATCGATGGTGGGCCGGATACCGATCTTGGGCATGTCGCCGACCAATCGGTTTCTCGGGGGGTTCTTGATGAACTCCTGTGCCATTTCTCTGTCCTCCTATATGTGTAGGCTGGGAGAAGACGCAATCATTGGACCTGGCCTAGTTTTATCACCGAACCCCGCAATTGTCAAGCGTTCTGGGGAAAAGTGCGCGTTTGTCGTTCGGGGTAGTCGTTCAGGTGCCTGGCGCTCTGATGTGGAGAGGACTGGGGTGCCAGGCACCTTTCGGCCCTGTGTCGGAGGGCGTTTTGCGTTTTGTCCAGAAATGAGTATAATACCTGTACATACTTCAGATAAAAGGGGAAGGTAACAGCGGAATGGGAGAAGAAGAGACTTTTGTATTTGAGCAAGTGGAAGCCGAACCCGAGGTTGAGAATCCGATGGAGTCGCTGCTGCAGGCTGACTATGACGTCCAGAACCTGCGGCGAGGCCAGATCCTTGAGGGTGTGATCGTCCAGGTCCGTCCCAGCGAGATCCTGGTGGATGTCGGTGCCAAGTCCGAGGGTGTCATCTGGAAGCGCGAGCTGGACCGGATGGGACCTGAAGACCTGGAGGACATGGGCGAGGGACAGACGGTGCTGGTCTACGTGGTGACTCCTGAGGACAGAAACGGCAACCCGGTCCTTTCTCTGTCTAGAGCCCAGGCAGAGAGAGACTGGAGAGATGCGGAAAAGATCTTTGAGTCTGGCGAGATCTTTGAGGGCATAGTTGCCGGTTTCAACAAGGGCGGGCTGATCGTACGGATGGGTAAGGTACGTGGTTTTGTGCCGGCCTCACAGATCGTTTCGCTCAAGGGAAGGGCGCGAGACACTGAAGCCGAGTCGCCTCTTGCCCAGCTTGTAGGCCAGGACATGCAGTTCAAGGTGATCGAGATCGATCGCGGTCGCAACCGGTTGATCTTGTCCGAGCGCGCGGCGATGCGCGAGTGGCGCAAGCAGCACAAGGAAAAGCTGCTTGCTGAGCTGCAGGAAGGCGACACCCGCACGGGCGAGGTGATCAGCATCTGTGACTTTGGCGCGTTCGTCGATCTGGGTGGCGCAGACGGACTGGTTCACCTCTCGGAGCTTTCCTGGCGGCGCGTATCGCACCCCAGCGAAGTTCTGAAAGTGGGTGACGAGGTCGAGGTCTATGTGCTCAACGTAGATCGAGAGCGAAGGCGGATCGGCCTCAGCCTGAAGCGCCTGGAAGGCGACCCGTGGTCGACCATCGGGGATCGCTATCACACCGGGCAGTTGGTGGAAGGGACGATCACCAAGCTGGTCAAGTTTGGTGCGTTCGCCCGCATCTTTGACGATGACATCGAGGGCCTGATCCACCTGTCCGAGTTGAGCGACGAGCGCATCACGCATCCTCGGGAGGCCGTGCAAGAAGGCGATGTGCGTACCCTGCGGATCATTCGCATCGACCCCGATCAGCGGCGCATT
The DNA here is from genome assembly GCA_016783145.1 of Anaerolineae bacterium. Classification (GTDB taxonomy): domain Bacteria; phylum Chloroflexota; class Anaerolineae; order JAFGEY01; family JAFGEY01; genus BS750m-G44. The sequence goes on along the minus strand of JADHXD010000071.1, from coordinate 21,371 downwards.
GGCCTGAGCCTGAAGCGCGTCACCTCGTCCGAGTACCTGGATATGGACTGGCAGGATGGTGCAGACCAGGTCTCATCCGACGATGAGGATGTGGATGTGGATGCGGGCGCGGACGCGGACGCGGATGTAGTGGATTCCGACGACGACCTGTTCGACGAGGAAGAATAGGGTCCAGCCGGAACTGCACGCCCAACTGTACGATCTGATACCCCAATAGGACGGTTTTGCGGGGGCTAAGTTGTGTTGCGCAAACGCCATTTAGCCCCCGCTCCGTACCTGCTCTGGCCTGTATGGAGTCTCCGTACCTTCCCTTCTGTTGTTGAACTATGGGTTCGGCTGTGGTATAATGGGGCTAGAGTGAATGCGAGGGACTGGCTGTCACGCTGTACATCCGGACAGGGCCCCGTGTTGAGTTGGAGAGGTTGGTTGGCACTGAGCGTGATGAGTGGGTGTGTGTAGGTTACTGCAGGATAAAAGGATGCTGTATAGATGGCAGACACAAAGGGATTGGACAGATTTACGCGGCGCGCGCGCCAGGCACTGACTCTGGCGCAGGAGGAAGCGCAGCGCTTGCGGCATAGCTACATCGGTACGGAACACCTGTTGATCGGCTTGATCCGGGTGGAGAACAGCGTAGCGAGCAATGTCCTGCGAGGCCTGGGGGTGACGGTGCACCAGGTGCAGGGGATGGTCGAGGAGGTGACCGGACTCGGGCCGAGGTCGGAACTCCGCAGTGAAAAGATCGAACTGACGCCGCGGATCAAGCGCGCGCTCGAGTTGGCGATGAATGAAGCCCGTACGATGGGGCATCACTACATTGATACCGCCCACGTGTTGTTGGGACTGGTTCAGCAAGAGGATGGCGTTGCCGTCGAGATCCTTCGTCGTCTGGGCCTCACTCCGGAGACCATCCGCGAGGAGACGACGAAAAAGATGCACCAGATGCCCGCTCGAGAATCTGCTCAACCGACCCAAAAGGGGTCCAAGGGATCTGTGCTGGAGCAGGTGGCCACAGATCTGACCGCGTTGGCCCGTGAGAACAAGCTCGACCCGGTCATCGGTCGCCAAACAGAGATCGAGCGTGTCATCCAGATCCTGTCCAGGCGAACCAAGAACAACCCGGCGCTGATCGGCGAACCAGGTGTGGGCAAGACGGCGATCGTCGAGGGGATCGCTCAGCGGATCGTTTCGCAGGACATCCCCTTCCCGCTGCGCAACAAGCAGCTCTGGCAGCTAGATGTGGGGTCCCTGGTCGCGGGGACGATGTACCGGGGCCAGTTCGAGGAGCGCCTGAAGAAGGTGATCGACGAACTGAAAGGCTCGGACAGCATCCTGTTCATCGACGAGGTCCACATGCTGGTGGGCGCGGGCTCAGCGGGCAGTTCGGTCGATGCGGCCAACATCCTCAAGCCGGCGTTGTCGCGAGGGCAGCTCCAGTGCATCGGGGCGACGACGATGGAAGAGTACCGCAAGCATATCGAGAGCGATGCGGCCCTGGAGCGCCGTTTTCAGCCCGTCGTTGTCGATGAGCCGACGGCCGACGAGTCGATCCTCATCTTGTGTGGGATCCGAGAGCGATACGAAGCCCATCACCGCCTGCGGATCACCGATGAGGCCATTGAGGCGGCGGTTCGCCTGGCGTCGCGATACATCACCGGCCGCTTTCTTCCGGACAAGGCCATCGATCTGATCGACGAAGGCGCGGCCCGCGTTCGGATGTACAAGTCGCCGGTTCAGGACACGCTGCGCGAGGCGCAGGTTGAGCTGCAGCAGATCCGTGGACAGCGCGAGATGGCGATGGCTGAGAGTCGGCCCCGCGAAGCGGCGACCCTGAGGTCGCACGAGCGAGAGCTGGAGAGACGCCTGGAGCAACTGCACCGCCAGTGGACGGTGGACGAGGACTTGGAGGTCCTGGAAGAGGATATTGCCGAGTTGGTCTCCATGTGGACGGGCATCCCCCTGACCAGCCTCCGGGAAGACGAGTCAGCCCGGCTGCTGCGCATGGAAGAGGAACTGCACAACCGTGTGATCGGTCAAGATGAAGCGGTCGCGGCCGTATCCAGGGCCGTGCGGCGGGCGCGTTCCGGGCTCAAGGATCCTCAGCGTCCGATCGGCTCCTTTATCTTTATCGGCCCTACCGGCGTGGGCAAGAGCGAGCTTGCCAAGTCCCTTGCCGAGTTTATGTTCGGCCACGATGACGCGCTGCTGCAGCTAGATATGTCCGAGTTTGGGGAGCGCCACACCGTGGCCCGCCTGGTTGGCGCGCCCCCCGGGTATATCGGATACGAGGATGCGGGGCAGCTTACCGAGACCGTCCGCCGCCGCCCATATATGGTCATTTGCTTTGACGAGGTAGACAAGGCGCACCCTGATGCTTTTGGCATGCTGCTGCAGATCCTGGAAGAGGGACGGCTGTCCGACGCGCGCGGACGCAAAGTGGATTTCCGGAACACGATCATCATCATGACCTCCAACGTGGGAGCTGAGGTACTGCGTAAGGGACCGCTAGGCATTGCCGGCTCGCGCACGAGGGCAGAATACCTCGAGGGTGGCTACGAGGCAGAGCTGAAAAAGCTCTTCCGCCCCGAGTTCCTGAACCGCATCGACCAGATCGTCGTCTTTAACACGCTTACGATGGATGAAACGCATCAGATCGTAGACCTGGAGCTGGACAAGATCCGGAAACGGCTGGCGGACCAAGCGATCGGCCTGGAAGCAACCCCTGAGGCGGTCTCGTTCCTGGCCAAAGAAGGGTACAGTGAGGAATTCGGTGCCCGCAACCTGCGACGCGCTGTGCAGAGGGCGATCGAGGATGTGCTCGCGGAAGGCATTCTGTCGGGCGATTTCAGCAAGGAAGACCAGGTGCTCATCGATCTCCAGGATGGCGCGATCATCCTCACCGCCAGGCCGAGAGAGGTGGAACCTCCTCTGCTGGAAGCGATGGTGAATGTCTAGGCGCCGCACCCGGTTTGTTTGCCAGAACTGCGGCAGCGTCCAGGCCAGGTGGGCGGGACGCTGCCCTGATTGTCAAGAGTGGAATACCCTGGTTGAGACGGTGGTGGAGAGCGGGTCAGGCTCTTCACCATCGTCTGTTTCTGGGGCCCAGAGCAACCCGCCCCGCCGGTTGGTCGAGGTGCAGGCGGACGAGGTCGAGCGGATCGACGTCCCCCTGATCGAGTTCTCTCGGGTGCTGGGTGGGGGGATCGTCCCCGGATCGCTCGTGCTGGTTGGCGGCGATCCGGGCATTGGCAAGTCGACCCTGCTGCTCCAGGTGAGCGCCCTGCTGGCCGACCGCGGCAGCACGGTGCTGTATGTCTCCGGAGAAGAGTCTGCCCAGCAGATCAAGATGCGCGCCCGGCGGCTGGGCCTCACCCCCGAGGCCCTGTACGTGCTCACCGAGACAAACCTCCTGGCGATCATCGACCACATGCGGCAGTTGCAGCCGCTGGTCATGGTGGTGGATTCGATCCAGACGGTGTATCTGGAGGAGCTCAGCTCTGCCGCGGGCAGCGTGAGCCAGGTCCGCGAGTGCGCGGCCATGCTGATGCGAACCGCCAAGGCGGAGGGTGTCTCGATCTTTTTGGTCGGGCACGTGACCAAGGCGGGGGCGATCGCCGGCCCTCGCGTGCTGGAGCACATCGTGGATACCGTGCTCTACATGGAGGGCGACCGCTTTCACTCCTACCGCCTGCTGCGCAGCGTCAAGAACCGCTTCGGGGCGACCTCGGAGGTCGGGGTGTTCGAGATGAAGGAAGAGGGCCTGGTCCAGGTGACCAATCCCTCGGCGGCATTCCTGGAGGAACGCCTGCCGAACGCCTCGGGATCGGCGATCAGCGTGACGATGGAAGGCACGCGGCCGATCATGGTCGAGATACAGGCTCTGACCAGCACCACGGCCTTTGGCCTGCCTCGAAGGACGGCGAACGGGATCGACTTTAACCGCCTCTTGCTGCTGGTGGCCGTGCTGTCCAAGCGCGTCGGGCTTCACCTTTCCGATCAGGACGTATTTGTCAATGTCGTCGGTGGGCTGCGCGTGGGTGAGCCTGCTGCCGACCTGGCCGTGGCGGTGGCGATCGCCTCCAGCTTTCGCAGCAAGCCCGTCGCCGCAGACGTGGTGCTCGTCGGCGAGGTCGGGCTCTCGGGAGAGCTGCGCAGTGTGGGCCAGGTCGAGGCCCGGCTGAGCGAGGCTTCTGAGCTGGGCTTTAAGCGCTGCGTGCTGCCCCGTTCGCTGCGGCGTGCCATCGGCGACAAGGCTCCGCTCGAGGTGTTGGCGGCGCGCTCCCTGGCCGAGGCCGTGGACCTCGCACTGGTCGGGTAAGCAAGCCTCGCATCCGACCATCTACGTGGAGAGATCCCGTGCGCGCGCTGGTGTATGATGGTGAGCTGAAACTCGTCCCGGACTATCCCCTGCCGATCCCCTCCAGCGGTGAAGCCCTGATCCGCGTGCTCCTGGCAGGCATCTGCAACACCGATCTCGAGATCACCCGCGGGTATATGGGCTACCGGGGCGTGCTCGGGCACGAGTTCGTGGGCGTCGTCGAGCAGGCCCCAGAACCCGGGTGGAGGGGGCGGCGGGTCGTGGGCGAGATCAACTGTGCCTGCGGGGCCTGCCCCACGTGCCAGCGAGGAGATGCGCCGCACTGCCCCCACCGGACGACGTTGGGCATCGCCGGTCGCGACGGCGCGATGGCCGGCTATTGCGCCCTACCGGTGCGCAACCTGCACGTGGTGCCCGACGAGGTCACGGATGCACAGGCCGTGTTTGTCGAACCGCTGGCAGCGGCGCTTGAGATCCTCGACCGCGTGCACCTCCGTCCGACCGAACGGGCCATCGTGGTGGGGGATGGCAAGCTCGGGCTCCTGGTGGCGCAGGTGCTGCGCCTGACCGGCTGCTCTCTGCAGGTGGTGGGCCGGCACGCAGACAAGCTCTCTATCCTGGAGGGGATGGGGATAGACGTCTGCCTGGAGAGAGCGGTCTTGCTGGAGGTGCTGGCGGACGTGGTGGTGGACTGTACCGGCAGCCCAGGTGGTTTTGACCTGGCCCGGAGGCTGGTCCGACCGCGAGGCAGGCTGGTGCTCAAGAGCACCTTTCAGGGGGACAATCCCGTCAACCTGACCGGGCTGGTCGTGGACGAGGTCACGTTGATCGGTTCTCGCTGCGGGCCGTTTGCGCCTGCTCTGCGCCTCCTGGCGCAGGATCTGGTGCGGGTGGATGACCTGATCGAGGATAGGGTCCCGTTGGACGAGGGAGTCGCGGCCTTTGAGCGAGCGGGACGCAGGGGCTCGCTCAAGGTGCTCGTCGAGCCGTGAACCACGGGCGTTCAGGGTAGCATTCAGTGAGGGAGCCAGAGATGAATGAGGTCAGAGTGGCGATCGTAGGCATGGGGATCGGCAGGCCGAATGGCAGGGCCATCGCCAGCGATCCTCGCGGTCGGGTGGTTGCCCTGTGCGATCTGGTCGAGGAGCGCATGCGCGAGTTCAGCGTGGAGCTGCCAGAACCGCCCAAACTCTACACCGACTATCGAGAGATGTGCCGCGATCCCGAGATCGACGCTGTCTTTGTCGGCACGCCCAACCAGTGGCACGTGCCCGTGGCGCTGGAGGCGGTCAAGAACGACAAGCACGTGATGGTCACCAAGCCGTTGGCCGACTCGGAGGATGCGGCAAGGCACCTTGTGGAGGCCGCAGAGGCCGCTGGCGTGGTCAACATGATGTCCCTCTCTACGCGGTTCGCGGACCCTGTGCGCTACTTGGGCCGCCTGATCGACGACGGTGAGTTTGGTGACCTCTACTATGCTCGCGCGCGCAGCGTGCGCCGCAGCGGGATCCCCGACTGGAACCTGGGCTTTATCCAGGCGGGCGGGGGCGCCTTTCGTGACATGGGGGTTCACGTGTTGGATGCGGCCTGGTGGCTGTTGGGGCAGCCCAGGCCGGTCAGCGTGGCCGGCGTCGCTGGGGCCAGGTTCGGCCCATACGGCAAGGGCTACTGGCATTTCCACGAGCCCGCCCCCGAGTTCTACAGTCAGTACGCCGCAGACGACTATGCGGGCGGGTTCATTCGCTTTGAGGGCGGCCTTGGGCTGCAGGTCGAGAGCTTTTGGGCCAGCCACCAGCCTGGCGAGGTGCAGATCGAGCTGTTCGGGACCCAGGCCGGTGCGCGGCTGCGACCCCTGACCCTGTACCGGACGGTGAGCGGGGCGCCGCAGGACGTGACCGTCGAGCTGCCCGAGGGTGCCAAGCCGTGGGACCACATTGCCGCGCACTTTATCGAGTGCATCCTGGATGGGGCGGAATGCCATGCCCCGCTCCGGCACGGGCTGATCGTGCAGGAGATGATGGAGGCCCTGCTCAAGAGCGCGGAGACAGGCAGGGAGGTCAACCTGGAGTAGATCGAACCTTGGGCATCCAGGTCATCATGGCCACGGCGGCGACCAGCGCCAGCACGGCACCAAAGTAGAACGGCGCCGACGCCCCCAGGCCCGCCCACGAACCGAGCCCTTCCCACAGAATGCCCGCGATCAGCGAGGCGGGAAAGTCGAGAATGCCCAACACGGCGTTGTAGGTGCCGTAGGCCGTGCCACGCACCTCCGGGGAGACAATGTCGGCGACCATCGCCTTGGTGGTACCATAGGCCAGGCCATAGTACAGGCCGTAGATGGCATAGAGCACCCAGACGTGCCAGCCCTTGCCTGCCAAGGCAAACCCGAGGTAAATCACCGCGTAAACCAGCCAGCCTCCGACGATCACCTTACGCCGCCCGATCCGGTCTGACCACGCACCCGCCGGCGCGGAACTGAGGGTGTAAACCAGGTTAAAGGTGATCAGCATCGCCAGTACGCCGGCCACGTTCAGCCCGCGCTCTCTGGCCCGCAAGACCAGGAACGCATCGGACGAATTGCCCAGGTCAAACAGCCCGACGATGATCATAAAGACCATGAACGGCTTGCCGAGCGATCGAAAGGCGAATCGCGGCGCCTCGCGCTGCTTGGTCACGGCAACATCCTGCGCGCCGAGGGCCAGCGAGAGCACAGCCAGTGCCGCCGGGACCAGGCTGATCAGCACCAGCACGCGAAACGTCTGCGTTCTGAGCACCTCGCTGCCTGCCTGCCTGCATCCACCAGACGACCAGCAGCGAGATGATCAGCCCCAACACAGCCCCGCCCGTATCGGCGGCGCGATGCAGTCCGAAGGCCAGCCCGCGCTGTTTTTCATCGATGGAATCGGCGACCAGCGCGTCGCGCGGCGCAGTGCGCACGCCCTTACCCACCCGGTCGGCCCAGCGCACCCCGGCGACCGCGCCCCAGGTGTTGGCCCAGTAGAAGAAAGGCTTGGACAGCGCCGAAATCCCATAGCCGACCACGGCCAGCCACTTGCGCGAGCGCAGCTTGTCGGACAGCCAGCCCGAGAACACCTTGAGCAAGCTGGCCGTCGCTTCGGCGATGCCTTCGATCAGGCCGATGACGTTGGTCTTGACCCCCAGCACGCCGGACAGGAAGAGCGGGAGGAGGTTGATCACCATCTCGCTAGAGATGTCCATGAAAAAGCTGGTCAGGCTCACCGCCCACACGTTGCGCGGCAGTGAACGGACGGACGGGCGATCACGTTGTTCTTGGGGCATTCTTTTCCTCCTGTGTGCGGTCAGTGGATGGATTGCGGGATCGCCAAGGCGAGGATGGGCCTTCCCGGCTGGGTTTCACAATGAGCGTGCTTCCTGGCCGCAGCCAGAATCTTGTCCCACGCAATTGGATGCTGATAGAGCATCCAGAAGTCGATCACCCTTTTGTCCCGGTCAACTTGATCCCCTCGACAAAGGTACGCTGGGCAAAGAAAAAGGCGATAATGATGGGGACGGTAAAGACGACCGAAGCGGCCATCAGTTGATTCCACTCGGTATTGCGCTGCCCCTGAAAATCCTGCAACCCCAAAGCCAGTGTGAAATTCTCGGGGTTGTTCAGATAAAGAAGCGGTCCCAAGAAATCGTTCCAGGCCCACAAGAAGGTAAAAACCGTGATCGCGGCCAATATGGGCTTGGAGAGCGGCAGAATAATGCGGAGAAAAATGAGGAACTCGGACGCGCCATCCACCCGCGCGGCGTCCGCCAACTCTTCGGGGATGCCGCGGAAAAACTGGCGCAAAAGGAAAATATCAAAGGGGTTGGCAAAAAAGGTCGGAACCACAATGGGCAGTAGGGTATCTCCCCATTTCATGGTCTCGGTAAAGAACAGATAGAGCGGGATCATGGTCACCTGGTAGGGCAACATCATGGTGCTCAACACCAGTAGAAAAACGATCTCTCGTCCCGGCCACCGGATGCGGGAAAATCCATAGGCTACCGGCGTACAGGAAACGAGTGTACCCACGATGGCCCAAAAGGCAAAGATCAGGCTGTTCTTGAGATACGTCCAAAAGTTGACCTTGATCCCGGGACGCACGCTGCGATTCATCGCGTCACCGAAATTATGCCATTGAAACTCGACCGTCAGCACGGGTTCGGCGTACCGGGCGCGCATTTCAATCACTTGCGAGGGGTCGTCCGGATCCACATACGTCGCTTGCCCTTCGGAGACCTTGGTCCGGGCCAGCTGCCTGATCTCCCCGTCTACAGGGACGTCGTACAACGGCCACAATTCACCGTCGACCATGACTTGCTTGGCACTGTATGGCAGTAGCGTTGGTGGAAAACGGAACACGTCTTTGTTCGACTTGAAAGCCGTGAAGAACATCCAGACGGCCGGGGTCAAAAAGAAAAGGCTGATCGCAAAAACGACAATATGTCCTAACACCCTTTGCGCTATCCGGCGGAACCGGTGAGCACTGTAACTCATCGTGTTATGCCTCCCCGCCGTAATGCGTCCAACGCTCCGAGGTGCGCATGAGAAGCAGCGTACAAACCAGGATAACGATAAACAGGATCCAGGCCATTGCCGCGGCGTATCCCATTTTCAGGTTGCCAAACCTGTCGTATAGGTACACGCTGTAGAAAAGCGTCGAGTCGAGAGGGCTCCCCAGACTATTGGCTGTCCCAGGCTGGGAAGAAGAAAATATGTATGCCTGAGTAAAGTACTGAAACATACCGATCACGCCCAAGATCAGATTAAAGAGCGTGATCGGGGAGACCAGCGGAATCGTTACGTGCCAAAGCCGCTGCAACCACGATGCACCATCCAATTGGGCTGCTTCCAGCAATGAGACAGGCACATCTTGCAGCCCGGACAGGTAAATGACAATCGTGTCGCCCATACCCCATAATCCCATGACGATCAAGGCCGACTTGGCCCAGGCAGGATCGGTCAGCCAGCTCGGCCCGGTGATGCCGAGGTAACCCAGGGCTACATTCAGAATCCCATTGTTGGTGTTAAAGATCCATATCCAGAGCATACTGCTGGCCACAATCGGCACGATGGACGGCAAGTAGTAGATGACCCGGTAAACGGACTGCCCACGCAGCTTGAGGTTGAGCAGAACCGCACACGCAAAAGAACAGAACAGCATCAGTGGGACGGCCACGACGACCATATAACTGGTATTGTACAGGGAGGTCCAGAAGCGCCTGTCCTGAAAGAGGTTGACATAGTTGGTCAGCCCGATCCATTCTGAAGGCCGCCTGACGTGGTGTTCGGTAAAGCTGATGTACAATGAAGAAGCCATTGGATAGAGAGTAAAGAACAAGAACCCCAGGATCCACGGCGAGATGAACAGCATTCCCAAAGCGAAATTGCGTCGCGTGCGCGCACTCCAGCGCCGAGATCCGGCTTTTCGCTCCGATCTCATCAGGTGCCTCCGTTATGGCTTTTGAACGAGGAACCGGCGGATCGGCAACTTTGCCGATCCGCCGTGTCATTCGCCTGCTAACGCAGTGTCATTGGCCCAGCGCTTTGTCGAGCATCGGCTGCAGCTTTTCCTGTGCCTCTCTGAGCAGAGGTCCTGGATCGGCGCCCGTGTGCAAGACCTGCTCTTCAATCAACTCGAGTTCGGTCAATAGATCCGAGCTGATCGAGGTGAAAACGTGAAACGTGGCGTTGGACGAATTGGCCAAATCCATAAAGACGGCAAACTTTTCGTTCTCGTGGAAACGCGTGTCTTTGGCTGCCTCTTTGCTGGAAGGCAGGTTGAAATTGGCGATCATCTCGTCGGCCACGATCTCGGAAGACATCATCCAGGCCAGGAGCTTGGCGGCTGCATCCTTGTGCTCGACGCCGCTGGGGATGAGAGCCACCGTGCCACCGACCACGTTGGTATCCTTGTTTCCCGGTTCACCTGCAGGATAAGGGATCGGTGCCACGCCGTACCACAGGTCCGGTTTGAGTCCTTCGATAAAGTTGTCGCCGGTCATCCACTCCCCATCGACCATCATCGCGATCTTGCCCGACATAAAACCGTGCTCGGGCGATGAATAGTCTCCGGTGGATGAAACGAAGCGAAGTACTTGGTCGATGCCGTACTTTGTGTAGAATTGCTGCTCCCACTTGAGCGCGGCGATCATCTCCGGCGTATCCAGTTGTACCTTGGTGCCATCCTTGTCAAACCAGTAACTGCCAAAGAGCGCAAGGTACTGGTCGAGGTGGCTCCACGAAAAGTCCGGCACGAATCCGAGCTGAGTAATGTTGCCATTGGCATCCGTTTTGGTTAGCTTGTCGGCGTATTCGACCAGCTCTTCCATCGTCTGCGGTGGCTGCTCGGGATCGAGCCCCGCTTCCTCGAACAAGTCCTTGTTCCAGAAGAGGCCATACGTGTCCGATCCCCAGGGCAAAGCATACAATTTGCCCTGGTATTTGCCCTGGGCAAGCATAGCGGGATAGATGTCGTTCAGATCGATGCCCTGCTCGGCGATGAGATCGTCCAGGGGGGCGACCAGCCCTTCGTTCACCCAGGTTGACACCGAGTCGGGACCGCCAAGCACCAGCACGTCCGGCGGCTCGGATCCGGAAAGAGCAGCAATGACCTTGTCATCTTCGACGGGCGAGTTGATTTCTACCTTGATGTTATTTGCCTCGCCATAGCGATTGAACAGTTCCTGTATTTGAGCCGGGTCGTCGCCCCAGGTGATCCAGACTCGCATCAATTCAGGCTGTACAATCTCAGCAGGACCCTTGGCTTTGCCACAGGCAGCAATCAGACCCAACAAAACAGCTAGGACCAGCACAAACCGTAAACGCTTGGTGACCATCACATCCTCCTTGATAGGTTACAATAGGGAAGCGACTAGCAAACGCACCGAATAGCCTATATCTGTGCCGTATCACCCCCTTTCCATTCAAGGACATCCACACGAGTGTCGGATAATCAGGTGCACCGGCACTCGCATCACCGACCCTGCCTGCCCTGAGCGAATTCTTTTTACCCGATGGGTGTTCAGCACTCTTGAGCAGCGGAGATCTCTTGGCCCAGATTTGGCCTTGGCCGGGAGTAATCCAGGATATGGCCTCCAGCGTTCGTAGACAGACCCCGGGCGGCGGGAACTTCTGCGGTTCGGTCCGTTGTTGGTGAGCGGTGTTGAGTGCGGAAGGCAGCTTCATCTGACTGCCATCACTTCCTGTTACTTGAACGGCGTTAGCATCTGGCATGTGGACAGTGCGGTGTCATGGGTGCCCAGTAGCTAGCGTCCATCGACTGCCTCTGCCTGAGCGAGGAGTTATTGGTTCAGGCTGTAGCGCAACGTGAGGTTACCTTCCTCACCGCTCAACTCGAGGTTCACAAAGCGCTTGGCCGGGTTACCACGATGGGCCTTGTCAATCAACGCGCGCAACGGCTTATCGACGTTCAGTGGCCCCATCCAGCGAATCTGCTCCCGGAAAGCGGGAACTGTGTAGGCGCGAAATCGCAAGTTGTCTGATCGCCGATCCTAACGAGACCGGGCCTTTGCCTTCAGGCCGCTTTGTCCAGCCCCAGGGGAGTGTCCTCGATGATCCGACCCTCCCTGTCGTACAGCGTGGGGGATTCCTCGCCGGTGATCACGCCGCCGGTGATCACGCAGCGCTGGACGTCGTCACGGGATGGGAGCTCGTACATGATATCCAGCAGGCGCTCTTCGATGATCGCCCGCAGGCCGCGCGCCCCGATCCGGCGGCGCAGCGCCTGTCGCGCGGCGGACAGCAGCGCGTCTTCGGTGAAGGACAGCTCCACCTGCTCGAGCCGGAACAGTTTCTGGTACTGGCGGATGATGGCGTTCTTGGGCTCGACCAGGATGCGCATCATCATATCGACATCCACAGGCTCGATGCTGACCACAACCGGCACCCGGCCCACGAACTCGGGGATCATCCCGTACTGGAGCAGGTCGTCGGGGATGGCTTGGCGGAGCAGGCGTGACTTGTCCTGCAGCTCGCGCGCCACGCGGCGCAGCTCGCGCTCCTCGCGGGCGGGCAGCTTGAGACCGGGCGGCAAGAACCGAGAAATGTCGTCCCCGGCACCTTGCGTCGAGTCCTCGTCTCGTACAAAGCCGACCCTGGGGCCAGACTCGGTGCGCCCGGCGATGATCCGTTCCAGGCCATCGAACGTTCCCCCGCAGATGAACAGGATGTCAGAGGTGTCGATCTGGATGAACTCTTGCTGCGGGTGCTTGCGCCCTCCCTGCGGCGGCACGTTGGCGACCGTGCCTTCGAGGATCTTGAGCAGGGCCTGCTGCACTCCTTCGCCAGACACGTCTCGCGAGATGGAGGGATTGGCGCCTGTCTTGCGCCCGATCTTGTCGATCTCGTCGATGTAGATGATCCCCTTTTCGGCTCGGGGAATGTCATAGTCGGCAGCCTGGATCAGCCGCAGGAGGATGTTTTCCACGTCCTCGCCCACGTATCCGGCTTCTGTGAGGGCGGTGGCATCCGAGATCGAAAAGGGCACGTCGAGGAAGCGGGCGAGTGTCTGTGCGAGCAGGGTCTTGCCGCACCCCGTCGGCCCGATGAGCAGGATATTGCTCTTGGCCAGTTCGACCTCGTCGGTCTCACTGGCGGACATAATGCGCTTGTAGTGATTGTAGACCGCCACAGAGAGCACGCGCTTGGCTTGCGTCTGGCCGATGACGTATTCGTCCAGGTAAGAGGTGATCTCTTTGGGCGTGGGCAGTCGTTCCAGAACAAAGGGCTCCTGCTCAGCCTGCGGCGGGTCCTGCAGCAGGATCTCGGAACAGAGGTCAACGCACTCGTTGCAGATGTATACGCCTTGCGGCCCGGCGATCAGCTTGCCGATCTCGTCGCTTCCGCGGTTGCAGAACGAACACCGGGGTATGTCGTGCGGATTAGACATCACCCTGTTCCTGTTCTTCCTTCGATTCCTCCGTCAGCACCCGGTCAATGATCCCCAGCTCCTTGGCCTTCTCGGCGGTCATGTAAAAGTTGCGGTCGGTGTACTGTCTGATCTCGTCCTCATTGAGCCCGGTGTGCTTCATGAGGATCCCGTTGAGCAGGTCGCGCATCCTCAGGATCTCCCTGGCCTCGATCTCGATATCTGACGCCTGTCCCTGGACGCCGCCCAGTGGCTGGTGAAGGTGAATCGTCGCGTTGGGCAGTGCGTAGCGCCGCCCCGGCGTGCCCCCGGTGAGGAGCACGGTAGCCATGCTCGCCGCCATGCCCACGGCGATCGTCGTCACCGGGGCGTGGCTGAGCTGGATCGTGTCATAGATCGCCATGCCGGAGGTGATCTGGCCGCCCGGCGAGTTGATGTAGAACTGGATCTCTTTGTCCCGGTCCTCTCGGTCCAGGTAGAGCAGTTGGGCGACGATCAGGTTTGCCACCTGGTCGTTGATGGGCGTGCCCAAGAAGATGATCCGCTCCTTGAGCAGCAGCGAAAAGATGTCATACGCTCGCTCGCCGCGCCCCGAGCTCTCGATCACCATGGGAATCAGGTCGTACGCGTTCATATTGTGTTCTCCTTACGCTGTCGTGGCCTCGGGCTCTGCCGGGGTACCCTCGTCTTGCTCTGTCGCAGGCGTCTCTACCTCTACCTCTGCCTCAGGCGCCTCTATCTCAGGCGCCTCTACCTCAGGCGTCGCTATCTCTGCCTCTGCCGCGACATCGCAGGCTGCATCCTCAGCGGGCTCTTTTTCTTTGCTCTCCTCCGGGGACTCATCTTGGCCGGTGGGGGGCGCATCTGGTTCGGTTTCCGGGAGGGCAGCCTCGGCCTCGTCGCCTGCACCTGCTGGCTCGCCGGCGCCCTTGTCTTCTGCTGCCAGCTCAGGGGCCTCGCCGCGGACAATGGCCTCCAGCCGTTCCGTCGCCTTTTCCCTCAACAGGTCATCGGCGACCACGGCTTTCCCGATAGCGGAAGCGTACATTTCACGCGCGGCATCGGCCCGATCTCCCATCGGCTCGAGCATTTCTTCGATGCGGGCCTCGATCTCTTCCGTCCCGACCTCGAGCCCCTCCTCCCGTGTGACCTGGTTCAGGATCAAGCCACGCTTCAGGCGCTCTTCAGCGGTCGGGCGCAGTTGGGCGCGCCAGCCTTCTTCGGTCGTGTTGGTGAGCTGAAAGTAGGTTGCGATGTCCAGACCTTGCTGCTTGAGCTGCGCTTCCAACTGCCGCTGCATACCCTCGAGCTCGCGGTTCACATAGGTCTCGGGATACTCGATCTGGGCGATCTCGAGCAGCTTTTCCCAGATCTGATCCTGGAACTCTTGGTCTGCCTGCGCCTGGGCGCCTTCGAGGAGGGACTGGCTCAGCTTGGCCCTCAGGTCCTCCAGGTCCTCATAGTCCCCGATGGACATGGCAAACTCGTCGTCCAGGGGCGGCAGCGTCTGGGTTCGGATCTCTTCGAGCCGGGCCTCAAAGCGTCCTTCCTTGCCGGCGATGTCGGCGTTGTAGTGGTCTTCGGGGTAGGTCAGGCCAAACTCGCGCGCCTCACCAGCGGCCATCCCGACGATGGCCTCGGCAAACCCGGCCACAGGATAGGACGACTTGTCATCCAATACCATCTCGCGGCTCTTGTTCTCGAGTACCACCTCACCGTCTACCTTGCCCGTGATGTCCAGCACAACCTGGTCAGCGATCTCTGCCGGGCGTTCTGCAGCCTGCCACTCTGACCTTTCTTTCTGCAGGCGAAGCAGTTCCCCTTCGAGGTCCTCGTCCGTGGTCTGCACCTCTTGCTTGGAGACGCGGATATCGCGATACGCGCCCAGGTACACTTCGGGCCCCACCGGTACCTTGAGATGCAGGGTCAGCGGTTCCCAGGTGACATCTTCCAGGGAGGCCTGGTCTACGGGTTCGAGCTGGCTTTCGGCCAGCCCCTCCTCAAAGATCCTGTCCCCAAAGTCCTCGATGACCTGTGCGCGTACGGCCTCGATGCCCAGCCGGCGGACAACGACGTTGTATGGGGCCTTGCCCGGCCGGTAGCCCGGGAGACGGTAGTTGCGGGACAGCGCGCGTGTCGCGCGCCTCAAGTAGTCTTGCTCTGCTCTCTCGTCCACAGAGATGCTCAGTTGGACGATGCAGTTTTCCTGGCGTTCGGTTGTGACTTTCAAGCGTCGTTCCTTTCCTCGGTGTCGGATTGTCAGCGGAACATTATAGCACAACTCGCACGAAAAGCGAAATCCAGGACTTGAGGATCGAGGGGATAGACATTGCCAAGACGTCCAGGTTGCACTATAATGGGTGCCGCCTGAACGGAGGACCGCCCGAGGGGAGTCGAAAGGGGGATCCGTGTACCCGGAGACCGCTCGTTTCTATGACCGGATCTATGCCAGCAAGGACTATGCGCTCGAGGCCCAGCGCATCGCCGACATCGTGGGCGAGAACTCGCCCTCGAGCAGCGATCGCCGGCTCCGACTCTTGGATGTGGCCTGCGGGACGGGGCGACACATCGAATACCTGAAGGCGCACTATGATGTCGAGGGCTTTGATCTCTGCCCCGAGCTGCTCGAGATCGCGCGCCAGCGGAACCCGGGGATTCCGTTCCACCAGGGAGATATGGTTGACCTGGATCTGGGGCGCAGGTACGATGTGGTGACCTGTCTCTTTAGCGCCATCGGCTATGTAGAGACGGCGGATCGCCTTGCCCAGGCGGTCTCCAGCATGGCACGCCACCTCGTGCCGGGCGGCCTGCTCCTCGTCGAGCCCTGGTTCACTCCGGAGGCCTGGCATCCTGGCGGGGTGCACGCGACCTTTGTCGACGACAACGTCCTCAAGATCGCCCGCGTCAACACCAGCGAGGTCGAGGGGCGCCTGTCGAGCTTTACCTTCCACTACCTGATCGGGACGCCGGGTGGGGTGGAGCATCTGACCGAACGTCACGAGCTGGGGCTTTTCGAGGTGGGTGAGATGTGCGCCGCGTTCACAGATGCCGGCCTCACCGTGAGGCACGATCCGCAGGGCCTGACCGGTCGAGGGCTGTACATCGGGCGGCGAGGGGAGTAAGCGTGGAGGAACGAGCGATGCGGCCTGCGTCTGTGTCCCTGTCCGACTACTGTGAGCTACCGCCCGAGGAGATGGCCGCGCACGCGGCATCCTTTTACGACAAGATGCGACGCCGGCGGAGCGTCCGCGCCTTCTCTGACCGCTCGGTGCCGCGCGGGGTGATCGAGGACTGCCTTTGTACCGCCGGCACCGCGCCGAGCGGGGCCAATATGCAGCCCTGGCACTTTGTGGTCGTCTGCGATCCAGAGGTCAAGCGACGGATCCGGGAAGCCGCGGAGGAGCGAGAACGCGCCTTCTACGCCGGAGGCGCGTCGCAGGAATGGCTGGAGGCCCTCGCCCCCCTGGAGACCGGCCCGGACAAGTCCTTTCTGGAGGAGGCCCCCTGCCTGATCGTCGTCTTTGCCCGGCCGTACAGCCTGGCCTCCGATGGAGGCAAGATCCAGCACTACTATGTCTCTCGATCGGTGGGCCTGGCCACGGGCCTGTTGATCGCCGCCATCCACAACGCGGGATTGGCCTCGCTGCCCTACACGCCAAGTCCGATGGGCTTTCTCCGGGAGCTTCTCGGCCGGCCGGCGAACGAGCGTCCCTACCTGGTGCTCGTCGTCGGCTATCCGGCTCCTGATGTGCGCGTGCCCGCGCTCGACAAGAAGCCCCTGTCCGAGATCGCGACCTTTGTCTAGCCTCAAGGAGACGTCGATGGCCCGGCCCAACATCCTGATCTTTATGACCGATCACCAGCGTGCGGATAGCGCACTGCCAGAGCACCCGGCGATCACGCCCAACCTGGACCGGTTGGGCCGGGAGGGAGTGGTCTTTGAGAACACCTTCTGCCCCTCGCCGCACTGCTGCCCATCCCGCGCGACCTTTTTCACCGGCCTCTACCCATCGGGGCACGGGGTGTGGAACAACGTCTGCAACCGGCAGGCGTTGAGCTCGGGCCTGAAGGAGGGGGTGCGCACGTGGAGTGAAGACCTGGCGGGTGCAGGATACGGGATGCACTTCTCGGGCAAGTGGCACGTCAGCGTGGACGAGTCGCCCGCCGATCGCGGGTGGAGGGAGCATTTTGTCAGCGGGGCTGCAGGAACGCATCACGGGGCGCGATGGGACCACTATGGCCGCTTGGCGGGCGAGCCGGAGGCAACCGAGCGCGGGGAGGGGGAGATCCTGCGCCCTGGATACGGCACCTACCGTCTCTACGGCACCGGCGGCGAGGAGGGCAACGGCCACGACGAGACCGCTGTAGCCAAAGGCCTCGAGGTCCTGGAGTCGTTGGCGGAGGGCGATCGGCCGTGGTGCCTGTACGTGGGCGCCGTCGGCCCGCACGACCCGTACGTGGTGCCTCAGCGCTACCTGGACCTGTACGACCTCGACGATGTCCCCCTGCCTCCCAGCTATGTCGATACACTGGCGGACAAGCCGGCCGTCTACCAGCGCATGCGCGAGATGCGCTTTGGCCAGCTTTCAGAGCGCGAGGTGCGCGAGGGCATCCGTCACTTTTGGGCGTACTGCACGTACCTGGACGACCTGTTCGGGCGCTTGCTCGATGCCCTGGAGCGGACGGGACAGGCCGAGAACACGCTGGTGCTCTACTGCTCCGACCACGGCGACTACTGCGGGGAGCACGGCCTGTTCGCCAAGGGCATTCCTTGCTTCCAGGGCGCGTATCACGTCCCTGCCGTCGTGCGTTGGCCCTCGACCCTCCGCGATCCGGGCCGGCGCGTGAGCGCGTATGTGTCCCTGGCCGATTTCGCGCCTACCTTGATCGAGGCGGCAGGACTGGCGGCACATCGTCGCTTCACGGGAGCGAGCCTGCTCCCCTTCCTGCGCGGCGAGACGCCGGCAGAGCCGCGGGACGAGATCCACACCCAGTGCAACGGCGTGGAGCTGTACTATACGCAGCGCTCGGTGATGACCCGCGAGTACAAGTATGTATTCAACGGGTTCGACTGGGACGAGCTGTACGACCTGCGGGTCGATCCCCACGAGATGCGCAACGTGGCCCGCGATCCGGCGTACGAAGGGGTGGTGCGCGAGATGTGCGGCCGGATGTGGCGCTTTGCCTTCCGCGAGGACGACACGGCGATCAATCCCTACATTACGGTGAGCCTGGCACCCTACGGCCCGGCCCAGGCGTTCCGGTAGGGGAGGTCCGGGCGACCGGGAGGGTTTCACCGTGTCCCTGTACGTGGCCTTTACGATGGACTGTGAGCGGATCGCCGCCGAGTCGCCTCCGGGAGGGCCGGAGTCGTGGGCGTTGAGCGAGCGGGCGATCTGGGGATACTGCGAGCGGCTGCTCGATCGTGGGTACAGGCCCACGCTGTTCCTGGTGCCGGAATGCGCCGCCCGGCATGCCCGCCTGTTGGCCCGGCTGGCGGGACGCGGCGTCGAGCTGGGGCTGCACGTTCACCCGCAGAGCCTGGGCGATCATCGCTACGGGCGCTACCTGGGCGAGTACAGCGCGGACGAGCAGCGCGAAATCGTTGCCCTGGCGTCCGACATGCTGGCAGAGGCCACCGGCGTGCGCCCGGTCTCCTTTCGCCCGGGCAATTTCTCCGCTTCGGATGACACCTACCCTTTGCTCTACGACCTCGGCTTTCGCCAGGGATCGGTCTCCGACCCGGGGCGCACGGCACCGCAGTTCGCGGCGCTCTGGGAGGGGGCGTGCCCCGATCCGCACCACGTCGATCCGGCGGACCGGCTGTGGGCGGGGGCGCTGCCCTTTCTTGAGGTACCCCTGACCACCGACCCCGAGCGCCGCCGCCCGGACGGGCTGCCCTACGAGCTGCGCCTGGAGAGCGGCTCCTTTGAGGCCTGGCAGCGTCCGGTGCTGGAGCGGTGCCTGGCCCGGCAGCAGCGCGAGCGGGTCGCCTTTCGGGCGCTGTGCGCCCTCACGCACAACTGCTATGCCTACGACCGGCGTGACGATCCGCGGGCCGAGACTTTGGTGGGGATGCTGGACTACCTGGATGGCCTGGCGCGGCACGAAGGCCTGGTCCCCGTGACCCTGGCGGAGGCGCACGAGTGTTTCCGGGGGGCTTGCCGGTAGGGCACGTATCCCTACGTGCCGAGCCCGGACGCTGAAGCATCCGGCTGAACGTGAGAAGCCCCCGCAGGGGCTTGGTTCCGTAGGGCACGTATCCCTACGTGCCGGGTTTCTACGAAACTGCGTGGGGTTGTGCCTGACGCTGAAGCATCCGGCTGAAGGTGAGAAGCCCCCGCAGGGGCTTGGCTCTGTAGGGCACGTATCCCTACGTGCCGGGTTTCTGCTTGCGCTGCAGAGTGCCTGATGCTGAACCATCCGGCGACCAAGCGGGCGAGTAGTCGATGGCCTCGTCGTCCGTCAGCCGCGTCACGCCGGAGCTGTCGGCGTTCACTTGTGCCTGCGGCCCCGGCGCAGGCATGACATACAGGTCGTAGATGCCCGCTTCCCGATCGCGGTCGCTGACAAAGGCGGTCTGGGCGCCGTCGGGCGACCAGGCCGGCGCAAAGTCGTCGCCCGGGTTGTCGGTCAGACGGATCAGGTTGGCACCGCCTGTGCCGCCTTCGAGCGGCGCGGCGCCCATGACATAGATCTCGTTGTTGCCGTCGCGGTCCGTGGTGAAGGCGATGCGCTGCCCGCCTGTGCCGCCTCCAAGCGGCGCGGGCGACCACGCGGGAAAGCCCTCGTCGACCTCCGACGAGTCGGTCAGGTTGGCCTGTCCGGTACCGCCAGTGCCGCCTTCGAGCGGCGCGGCATCCGTAACCCACACGGCGCTGGCGACGGGGCCAAAGGCAGTGTAGACGATGCGTGTGCCATCCGGCGACCAGGGACCCGCAAGGTTGTGGGCTTTCCCCGTCGTCAGACGCACAAGATTTTCCCCGTCCGCATCCATGACATAGAGGTCCCGGTAATCCCCACCACGGTCCGAGTCAAAGACGATCATGGCGGCTGCTCCGGCAGCGCCCGGCGTGCACGTGCCGTTGTAGTAAGCCCACCCCTGTCTCACTCATATTAGCACACACGGCCGCTACAGCGACGCATCGCTCATCCGCGCCCTGGAGGAATATGGGATCGGGCGTCCCAGCACCTATGCGCCGACTAGTTGGGATTGACCTTGTACCAGATCTCGGACAGGAAGCCCTGCGCGTCCGGTTGGAACACCTGTCTGACGATCTCGGGGGCACCGTCGCGACAGCGCCATTCAAAGACGGTTTCGCGCCCGGTGACGGCCGCCGGGATGAAATCGGCGTTCCGGCTCTGCTGGCAGAACTCGCTCTCCTCCTGCGTCGGCGTCCGCTCGGTGTTCGCTTGGGCTTCGCAGGGCAGGTTTGCCCCGACGAAGCAGGCATAGGCCTCGCCGTTCATGCAGCGCCAGGACGATCCATTCTCGAGCACGCTCAGGGGCGTATCGGGCGCGTTGAGTGCCTTCTGCAGTCCCCGGGCCACCGATTGGGGCACCCGGGGGCCGGTGTAGGTGGCCCCCGGGCGCATCGATGGTGTCCACCGCGGCGCAGTAGGCGAAGGGATCGGTGTAGGGTGCGGGGGCCACTGTAGCCGCCGATGCCCCGGCAGCCCCACAGCCCGCAAGGCTGGCGACGATGAGCAGCAGCAGGGCGACGGACAGGGCCATTTGTCCCAGTTTCATGAGAGGTCACCTCCGATTCCTCGTTGTGTGCAGGTGCCCCCGGCCGACGATCGAGGCACCCGGTCCTGCCGGGCGCGCTCTGCTACGACAGTGATTGTACCCTGGACGGTGCGCTGGTGCTTGACGCCTGGGCAGCGCCAGGCCTACGCTGGGTGGTGAGATCGCGCTTGAGGAACCCCAGCAGGTGCTGCAGCACGCCAAGTGGCGCCCCGGCGTCGTGGAGAGGGATGAGAACATGCTATCGGGCGCGGGGGATACCCGACCCCTAGTGGGTCACTTGGTTTGTAGACCGCCATTTCTCAACCTTGGTCTGTCGGCGGCGGATGGGACGCTTGGTGTAAGCACCCGAGCCACCTAGAGCGTGACGACGAGCCCGGCTGCGTTCACGGCGTGCAGCACGTTT
>JADHXD010000218.1 GCA_016783145.1 Anaerolineae bacterium | reverse complement strand
CGATCACGGCGATGCCTTGAGCGATCACGGTCACAGCCAAAAGTGGACCATGTATGACATCATTACCCGTATGCCGCTGATCGTCTGGTCGCCAGGCCGCTTTCCAGGGGATCGGAGGTTGGACGCGCTGTGCCAGCAGATGGACATCGGCCCGGCCATCCTCGAACTGGCCGGGCTGCCTATCCCGGCGTCCATGGAGGCCGAGTCGCTGATGCCTGCTCTGCGTGGTGACCCCTGGGCGGGCCGCTCGTGCGTCTACGCCGAACACAGCCGCGATGGCATCCTGCAGGAAACCGAGTTCATGACCATGGTGCGCACGCGCGAGTGGAAGCTGGTGCACTTTGTCGACGAACCGTTCGGCCAGTTGTTCGACCTGGTCAACGATCCGGGAGAGGTGCGCAACCTGTGGGATGATCCCGCCGCCGCGCAGGCAAAGGGCGAACTGCTGGATATGCTGCGCGAGTGGCGCATCCGTAGCCAGTACCACACCCGCGATTGGGCCGAGGACTGGCGATAGGGAGGAGAAACTCGATCGATGACCGAAGAGAAGGCCGCGGAACGCATCCCCTTCACCTGTACACTGGACTGCGGAAGTCGCTGCGAACTCGTGGCTTGTGTCCGTGACGGGGACGTCGTGCGCATCGACACACCTCCCGGGCGACCTGACACGATCAGCCGTCCGCGCCTGGTTCCCTGTGCCCGCGGGCGTTCGCAGGGACGAGCGCGCCATGCACCGGAACGACTCCTTTACCCGCTGCGACGGGTCGGCCCAAGAGGATCGGGACAGTTCCAGCGGATCGACTGGGAGGAGGCGCTGGATGAGATCGCGGGGCAACTGCGCGATTCCAAGGCCCGGTATGGTACAGAAGCCGTCCTCCACGCCACCGGCGCAGGCTCTATCTCGGGGCGTGGGTTCAGCGGTGCCGCGGCGTCGGAGCGCTTTTTCTCGTATTGGGGTCCGGTGACTGGGATGACCGGCGGCATGAGCAGCCACTGCGCCGGGATCGCCGCACGGTGGATGTTGGGGGGGACGGTTCCGGGCAGTGACCGGGCCACGCTCCGCGATTCGCGCCTGATCGTCCTCTGGGGCATGAACCCGGTCGAAACGCACATGGGGCCAAACACTGCCCATTTCATCGCCCAGGCACGCGATCGCGGCGCGCGGGTCATCCTGATCGACCCGCGTTACACCGACACCGGTATCCTGGCCGATCAGTGGATCCCGATCCGGCCCGGCACCGATGCTGCACTCGCTGCTGCGATGGCCTACATCATGGAAACCGAGGGGCTGGTCGATCGCGCCTTCGTGGCATCGCACGTCGCCGGCTATGAGCGGTATCGCCGCTACCTGTTGGGCGAGGAGGATGGCCTGCCCAAGACGCCCGACTGGGCCGAGGGCAAGACAGGCATTCCTGCGGGCACCATCCGCCAGCTTGCGCGCGACTATGGATCGATCAAGCCCGCAGCGCTGCTGCCTGGCTGGGCGCCACAGCGCACCCTCTATGGCGAACAGATCGCCCGCGCGCTGATCGCCCTGGCATCCCTGAGCGGCAACGTCGGCGTCCGCGGCGGCGGGCTGGCCAGCGTGGGCACACGGTCGAACCTCATCCCGGTGGGGAGCCTGCCTCTTGGCCCCAATGCACCTACACGGCGGGTCTTTACGGGGTCGTGGGCCAAAGAGATCTTGGGCGATCGCCTCGACCCACCGATCGGGGTGGCCTACATCGTAGCCAGCAACCTGGTCAACCGGAGCCCTGACACGCGCGCGAATGTCCGTGCCCTGGGGCAGGTCGACTATGTCGTCGTGCAAGAGCCCTTTTACACACCCACTGTGCGCTGCGCCGATATGGTCCTGCCGATCTGCACCGACCTGGAACGCTCGGACCTGGTGACGTCGTGGGGACATGACCTGCACCTCTTTCACAGCCAGCAAGCTGTCTCGCCGGCAGGAGAGGCGCGCACCGACTACTGGGTGTTCGCTCAACTGGCGGAACGGCTAGGTTTTGGCGATGCCTACACGGGGGGCAGGAGCGAAGAGGATTGGCTGCAAGAGTTCCTCGATCCACGCCAACTGGACGTCGAGTGCCTGCAGCGCGACGGCATCATGCGCAGAGATGGCGAGCCGCGTGTTGCCCTGGCTGATTTCCGCACCGATCCCATCGCTCACCCTCTGCGCACTCACTCGGGCAAGATCGAGATCCTGTGCCCACAGGCCGAGACCCACGGGCTGCCGGTCATCCCTGCCTACGTCGAGATAGCCGGGGATGGCAGGGCACACCCCCTGCAGCTGATCACGCCCCACTTCAAGTTCCGCTCCAATTCGTGCCTGCACGCTGTCCCTTGGCTGCAGCGGCTCGAGCCGCACGCGGTGTGGATCAGCCCGCGTGATGCGACAGCGCGAGACATCGCGGACGGAGATCAGGTCGAGGTGTACAACGGGCGAGGGGTGATCCGGCTGCCTGCCAAGGTGACCGAGCGGATCATGCCCGGCGTGGTCTGTGTCTACCAGGGCGCGTGGTACCGGCCAGGGCCGGATGGCGTCGACGAGGGCGGCTGCGCCAACGTGCTCACGGAGCAACGTGAGTCGCCTACTGGGGGGTATGCGACGCACTCGACGTGGGTAGAGGTGAGGAGGAGCCCAAGGTGAGCGAACGTCGCTACCTCATCGACTTGGCGCGCTGCACAGGCTGCCAGGCGTGCAGCATCGCCTGCAAGGATCGCGCCGGTTTGCCTGATGATCTGGACTGGCTCCGCGTCGAGGCACACGAAGGAGGGAGCTATCCTACTCCTACCCTCTACTACCGGGTGGTGCACTGTTTCCACTGCGCCGAACCTCCCTGCGTCGAGGTCTGCCCCACCGCAGCCATTGCCAGGAAGGAGGACGACTGGGTCCAGATCGATTCCGGGCTGTGCAACGCGTGCGGGGCGTGCATCGACGCCTGCCCTTTCTCGGCGATCGCAACCGGGCCCGAGGGCATCGTCTCCAAATGCGACGGCTGCGCGGATGAGGTCAATCGGGGCTGGGAGGCAACCTGCGTGCGCGCCTGCCCGATGCGTGCCCTGGACTATGGGGCGCAAGCCGGCGCGCTGTTGGGGGTGCGGATCGGAGATCGGGAGTTCGAGGACCACGGTATCGGCCCGGCGGTGCTGTATGTGCGCCGGTCGGGTGGCCAGTCGTAGAAGGGGCTTTTGCTTTGACGGGCCGTTGGGGCCGTGTTATAATGGCGCTGCGGGTTAGCGACAACCGGTGGCGTGGCCAGAGGTGAGCGTGTCCAGCAGGAGGAGGAGAGGTACCTGGCGATGGGTTCTACTCATCGCCGCGATCATCGTGCTTGGGGCTGTGTTGGGCCTGCGAGCCGCGCTGCGCACGCCGACAGGACGGGCGGCGTTTAACATCGTCGAATACCGCGCACGCTCTGTATGGCGTCGTTGGGTGGGTGAGCGAGAGACGAATGGTGCCCCGGGAGGGGCGATTGCCGGTGTGGTGCGCGAGGAGAACGGCGGGCCGCTCGTTGGGGCCACGGTCCTGGTCGCTACGGTCAAAGGGGCGGTCTACCAGGCAGAGAGCGATGACCAGGGCACCTACCGCATCGAGGATGTGCCGCCAGGGCGATACGTCGTCGCGGCGAGCCAGTGGGGCTATGATGACGCCGTATACCACGAGGGCGGGGAGGAGCGGACCCTCGTCTCCGTCCGTTCCGGCCAACTGCAGGCCGGCGTCGATCTCGCGCTGCGCCTGCACCAGCCGTGGAGGGCGACGCTCGATGACCCGCCGATCATTGGCCCGACGGAAACCGGCTATGCCCTCTTTCCCGCCGAGGTCGCAGCCAGCCGGGTGCCCATTACTTACACCAGTGACGGATTAGTCATCACTACCACGCTCCTCTATGAGCCCCTGGGGATCGAGATTACGGAGTCTCTCCCGGTCGTTGTGGCCACGTATCCCAGCGAGCCGATCAATTGGGATCGGGTCTCTGTGGCCCTGGCCAACGAGGGATACGTGGTGCTGGCCACCGGCCCCAGCCCTCAGCGTGCGCTGGACATCCCCGGGATGGGGCGCGACCTGATCAAAGCTGTGGCCTACCTGCGCCAGGGGCAGTTGACCGACCGCGCCGATGTCGAGCGGGAGGGATGGCTGGCCGGAAGCTTTAGCTCGCTCATTCTCTACCGGGCGCTGCTCGAAGACCCGGGGGGTGTGGATGCGCTGGTCCTTGTCGGGGCAATCAGCGATGGCTTTCTGGGGGTGCAGTCCCTCTATGATGTGGAACTAGAGATACCGCCCCGGTATGCCGATGCCGTCGCCGCACTGGGCCGCCCCGATCGGTATCCCGAGTTCTACATCGGGTACTCTCCGGCCTACCACGCCTCGGAGCTGCCTCCTGCCTTGGTTGTGCACACCTATACGGATGAGGTGGTTCCGTACAACCAGTCGCTGCGCCTCGCCGGTGCCCTGGAGGCTGCGGGCGTGCCGTATGACCTGTACCTGTACGAGGATACGACCCACTACCTCGATCAGGTCAACATGACGCCGGACACGGCGGAGCTGTACCGGAGGCTGGCCGTGTTCCTGGACAGGTACGTGCGCAGGGGCGGCGCGGGGTGAAGGCGTGCCCGCCCCCTGTGCCGGCGATCATCCCTCAGACGCCCTCCAGGTGTGCGGTCACGTCGGAAATCCCCTTGCCAGAGGACCAAATGTGGCGATGGGACGATCGTCACGTCATCGTTGTTCGCCGGTGATGCGGGCAGCGAACTGAACATTGAGAGCGATGAAAGGGAGTGTATCCATGCGACTGGTTCATTACCATCTCCCCGGTCAGGGGGCGCGTGTGGGACTGCTCGCCGGAGAACAGGTCTGCGATCTGACTGCCAGCGGGCTGCCTTGCTTTTCTACTTGGTCGGCGCTGCTTCGGGCGTCGACGACAGAGTCGATCCAGGCCCTGGTTCGGGAGGTCGATCCTGCTGATCTGCCCGCTTACGCCTATGCCGGGCTGGATCGCGCGCCGTCCGCAGAGAGCCCGTACCTGTTGGCTCCAGTCGATCGACAGGAGGTGTGGGCGGCGGGCGTCACCTATGCCTGGAGTCGGGAGGCCAGGGTGCGCGAAGCGGTGGCCAAGGACGTCTATGTGCGCGTCTATGAGGCAGAGCGCCCGGAGCTGTTTTTCAAGTCACTGCCCCAGAAGGTGGTTGGGCCCAACGACTGGGTTGGCCTGCGCGGGGACAGCGGCTGGAACGTGCCCGAGCCCGAACTGGCCCTGGTGTTGAATCCAGGGATGCAGATCGTCGGCTACACGGTGGGCAACGACGTCAGCAGCCGGGACATCGAGGGGGAGAACCCGCTGTACCTGCCCCAGGCCAAGGTCTACCGGCATTCGTGCGCGCTGGGCCCCGCGGTCCTCCTCGCGGCAGAGGGCGTAAGTGCGGGAGACCTGGTCGTCCGGCTCACGATCTGGCGGGATGGGCAAGCTGCCTTCCAGGGCGAGACCAGCACCGCCAAGATACACCGGAGTCTGGAAGAGTTGGCCGAGTACCTGGGCCGCTACGACGACTATCCTCACGGCGCCGTGCTCTTGACCGGCACGGGCATCGTCCCCGGCGATGAGTTCACTCTGTCGGGCGGGGACGAGGTTTCCATCGAGATCGAGGGCATCGGGACCCTGAACAATCCTGTCAGGCAAATGTGAGCGCAGAACCTGCTCTAGAAAGGACATCACTGTGAAGCTTGTGACGTACACGACCGGAGCGGGCGCCCGGCTGGGCGCTGTGTTGGGCGATGGCGTGATCGATCTGGCCGAAGCCAGCGATGGAGGACTGCCCGCGGACATGATCTTGTTCCTAGAGGGGGGCGAGCCAGCCATGCAGCTTGCCCGGCAGCTCCTCAGGGGGACAGAGGCCCGCACACCCCTGTCGGAGGTGACCTTGTTGGCTCCGGTGCCCAGGCCATCCAAGATCATCGCCATCGGCTTGAACTACATGGACCACTGCCGCGAACAGGGCCACGAGCCGCCCAAGTCGCCGGTGATCTTTGCCAAGTTCTCTTCTGCCGTCATCGGGCCGGGTGCGACCATCCGCTGGGAC
>JADHXD010000008.1 GCA_016783145.1 Anaerolineae bacterium | reverse complement strand
CGTCCATCTGCGCCGCTCCCGTGATCATGTTCTTGATGTAATCCCGGTGCCCGGGACAGTCCACGTGCGCATAGTGCCGGTTCTCCGTCTCGTACTCTACGTGCGCGATCGCGATCGTGATCCCTCGTTCCTTCTCTTCCGGCGCGTTGTCGATCGAGTCAAAGGGTCGGAAACTCGCCATTTGCCGCATCGCCAGCACCTTTGTGATCGCTGCCGTCAGCGTCGTCTTCCCGTGGTCTATGTGCCCAATCGTCCCCACGTTCACGTGCGGCTTGTTGCGTACAAACTTCTCCTTACCCATGTTATCCTTCCTCCTTGCGGGTCATCTTACATCCCTCCGAAGAGGGCTCTTTGGCCGTGCGAGAGCCCGCGAAGGGACTCGAACCCTTGACCGCACCCTTACCAAGGGTGTGCTCTACCGCCTGAGCTACGCGGGCGAAACCCTCTTATCATCAAAAGAGCGTTGAGCCGTTCGCCACGCGCATTGACGCGAACCGTGACCCAACACTCATCAGGTGGGCAGGAGCGGATTCGAACCACTGAAGGCTGTGCCAGCTGATTTACAGTCAGCCCCCTTTGGCCACTTGGGTACCTGCCCATATATACCAGTGCTCGATCTGCAGGACGCGCATAGCACAGAGCCGGCGACAGGAATTGAACCCGTAACCGTCCGCTTACAAGGCGGATGCTCTGCCGTTTGAGCTACGCCGGCCACTCAGAAGACATATTATACTTGGAAACAGGCCAGGCGTCAAATCACCATGAACGTCCAGACCATCTCCCTGGCAGCACACAGTATAGTCATTTCCGTCGATTTGTCAAATAGCAGCGATGAGAGAGACCTCCTGACGCAGATAGTTGTCATAGAATGCGGTTTTAGCGTGAAACTAACGTGAAAATATCTTGATTTTTACATAGAACTGCGCTATAATGTTTAATGTGGATTCATTAACCCGGTCTTGATGTCTTTGCAGCAGAAAGGCGCCCCTGAATGGCCGGAGATCTAGCGACCAGCGAGTTGGTTGGGCTTTCCACAGATCATACATCACACGAGTGCGACCTCGATACAGAATTCGCGTCATTTGCGACCCCAAAGGTCCAGGCAGAGGAACTCGAGCTCGAAGACTCGCTCGACCAAGAGGAAGATCTGCTTGACTTCCTGGATGACGATGGGGAAGACGACAGTGATCGTCCGAAGGGAGTCACCGTGGAAGACAGTGTCAGCCTCTATCTAAAGGAAATCAGCCGCACCCCCTTGCTCACCGCGCAGCAAGAGAGGGACCTGGCTGCTCAGGTCGAGCGCGGCAGAGAGGCTTCGAGCGAGATCGAGGAAGAAGGGAATGACGAGCAATACGCCAGTTTGGTCCAGGAGATCAAAGCCGGCGAACAGGCCCGACAGCAGATCATCGAGGCCAACTTTCGGCTGGTCGTGAGCATTGCCAAACGATACACGGGGCGTGGGGTTTCGTTCCTCGATTTGATCCAGGAAGGCAACATCGGGCTGATCCGGGCCGTAGAGAAATTCGATTACCATCGTGGATTCAAGTTCTCCACCTATGCCACGTGGTGGATCCGGCAGGCCATCACCCGTGCGATCGCCGATCAAGGACGCACGATCCGCGTCCCCGTCCATATGTGCGAGCGGATCAACAAGCTCACGCGCACTACCCGGCGACTTGCGCAGAGACTGGGTCGCGAGCCGACAACAGAAGAACTGGCGAGCGAGATGGACATCGATCCCCGAAACGTCGAGAGCATCGTCCGAGTCGCCGAGAAACCCCTCTCGCTCGAAATGTCCATCGGAGACGACGGCGACGGGCACCTGGCGGATTTCATGGAGGACGAAAACACGCCTCCACCTCTGGAGACAGCGACCCATCACATATTGCACGAAGAGGTGTCCAACGTGCTCTCCTCATTGAGCGCTCGAGAGGGGTGGGTCATCCAGCTCCGGTTTGGGCTTAAGGATGGACGAGCTCACACCCTGGATGAGGTCGGGAAGAAGTTTGGCGTCACACGGGAACGCGTCCGGCAGATCGAGGCCAAAGCCCTGCGCAAACTTCGCCATCCTCGGCATACGCGCCGGCTGAGGGATTTCGTCGACTGAGAAGAGACTGCTCGCTTTTCAACATCTCGATCCTGTGGTATGATAGGGCCACAAGCTTGGCATCAGGCTTGTGGCCTTGTGCTATGCCATAGGACGACCATCTCCCCCCAACCTCAAAGGAGGACCTGATGAGCAACAGATTGACGGACAACCGAGTGGACCAGTTCCTGGATGCCTTGGCCAGCTCAGCGCCCGCGCCCGGTGGTGGCAGTGTGGCAGCCCTCTCCGGTGCACTGGGCGCTGCCCTGGTCAGCATGGTCTGCAACCTGACGGTGGGCAAGACCAAGTACGCCCACGTACAAGACGATATTGCCGCTTTGCTGGCCCAATCAGAGGCCTTGCGCCACAAGCTGACCGACCTGCTAGAGGCCGATGTCCAGGCATTCACCGGGGTATCCACAGCATACAAAATGCCTCGGAGCACCGATGAGGAAAAGCTGGCCCGATCGGACGCAATCCAACAAGCGTTGAAAGCGGCCACCGTGGTGCCGATGGATGTCGCAGAAGCGTGCATCCAGGTCCTCGATCTGTGCATGCCGGTGGCCGAAAAGGGGAATGTCAATGCTGTGAGCGATGCCGGTGTGGCAGCACTGATGGCCGAGGCAGCTCTGCGCAGCGCAGCGCTGAACGTGATCATCAACATCAACGCGATCAAGGACGAATCGTTCTCCGGACAGATGAGAGAAAGGCTGAACTCTCTCCTGGCCGGCAAGCCGGAGCTCAAGGATCAGATTTACGACGTGGTTGTCGAGAAGCTGTGAGAAGGGCGCGATAGCTCGCCCTATCAGACACCCACGGGGCCACCAGAGGCGTTCTGGTGGCCCCGCTGCGTTGTGTTCAGATCCCCGATCCCAGGTGCCCTCCAGGATAGCGTCTTGCTGCGGGCATCGATCTGCAGAGCCGCAGGTGCGCGCCCGCTCACCCGGCCGACCAGCTCATCCGTGCGTGCCGATCAGGACCCTCCCCGCCACCGATGTTCTGAGCTGAACCGGCACGACGCGGCTTGCGAGCTTGGCTCCGAACCGGCACTGCCGCTGAGCCGCCACGAGCACGTTGCACATGAGCATTTCATTGGTCATCACACCAGTGCCTCCAGGCACTGGTGTGATGGCGCCAGCGACCTCCTTCACAGCCTCAAAGTCTACATCGCCGACCCACTTCCCTTCCAGACGGGCGAACCCAAAGTCGACCACCGTGGCTCCGGGCTTGATCATGTCGGCCGTGATCAGATGGGCAACCCCTGTGGCACTGCAGACGATGTCTCCCTCACGAGTGATCTCTGCAAGAGGCCGGGTATGCAGGTCGCAGAGGGTAACCGTGGCCCAGTGACGCGTCAGCAGCAGGGTCAGAGGCTTCCCGATGAGGTTACTGGCAGCCACGATCACGGCCCGCTGCCCGTCGATGGGGATGTTGTAGCGTTTCAGCATCTCCAGGCCACCCAGCGGCGTGGCCGGCACAAAGTACGGCCCCACGTCCTGCGGCCGATCGACGAACGCCGCTTGTGCCAGTCGCCCGGCATTCAGGGGGTGAGCACCATCTACATCCTTGGCCGGGTCAAGAGCCTCGATGATCAGCGCATCGTTGATCCCCTCGGGCATCGGCTTCTGGACGATGATACCGTGGATGCTGTCGTCGGCGCTCAGTTCCCTAACCAGTTCCACCACCTCATCCTCGCTTGCATCCGCAGGGCGGGTGTGGGCTCGAAAGGCCAGGCCTCGCTGCTCACAGGTACGCTGGATCATGCGCGCATAACTGACAGATGCCGGATCATCTCCTACCCGTACCAGGGCCAGGGTCGGTTGGATGCCCCACTCCGCTTGGAAAGCGGACACCTTTTCCTCGGTCTCGGCTCGGACTGTATCGGCCAACGCCCGTCCATCCAGGATTCTGGCACTCATGTTATCCTCCTCTATCGACTCTTTCTGTGCTCTAGCTCCGTTGTCTGTAGCATACCACGCCAGCGCATCGTTGTCATCGGCCAAAGCCCGCATCGTGTACTCGCTGAAACGGCGTGTTCGCCTGGCTCACGCCGTACGCGCATCCACTCAGGTATGTCTGGCGAATACGCAGCGCGGCATACGTGATCATGCTGCCCCCTGGCTACGACTTCTGGCTGATAGGACTGGTGCGCCAGCGCACAAACTGCTTGCGCTTTGCGTTGGACGATGATATAATCGATGCTCGGCAAAGGCAGGAGCAAGGCATAGATGGAGAATGGCATGGACACGATCAGGATCCTACTGGCCGACGACCACGCTGTGGTCCGCGAAGGCACAAAGGAGCTGCTAAACAGAGAGAAGGATCTGGAAGTCGTGGCCGAGGCGAGCAACGGGAAAGAGGCGGTGCAGCTCGCGATCAAGGAGCGCCCCGACGTCGTGGTCATCGACTTTGCCATGCCAGAGCTCAACGGCATCGAAGCCACCCGGCAGATCAAGGCCATTGCACCCGCCACGGCTATGCTGGTCCTCACTGCGTATGACAGCGAGCAGTACATCCTCGGATTCCTCGAGGCCGGCGCCGCGGGGTATCTGCTCAAGGACGTACACGTCGACGAACTGATCAAAGCCATCCGCGCGGTGCATGCGGGCGAGTCCATCCTCCATCCAGCCATCGCCCGCAAGCTGATCAACCGCTTTGTACTGCCCACAGAACAGCGAGAAACGCAAGATGCCCTGGATCAACTTACAGAACGCGAGCTCGAGGTGTTGAGACTCGCAGCCAGGGGGATGTCAAATCGCGAGATCGCCAGCGAACTGACGATCAGTGTGCGGACAGTCCAGACACACCTGACCCACATCTTTGGCAAGATGGGAGTCGGCTCACGTACTGAAGCGGTGATCCACGGTCTCAGGAAAGGGTGGCTCGCCCTGGAAGATGCACTGTAGACGTGCACAGGCGATGACAATGTCCTTGAGAACTCGCGCTAAAGCGCTCACCAGCCGCAAAGAATTCTGGATCCTGGCAGTGGTGCTGGTTGTCACCGCGCTGCTCCACTACGTACATCCCTACCCTCGTTTTCTGGGACCCTTTTCTCTCACGCGGCACGCCGTGGGGCGCATCCTTCTCATCATTCCAGTTGTCCTTGCGACCTTTTTCTTTGGGAGAACAGGCGGGCTGATCACCCTAGTCCTCATTGCCGTGACGATGCTCCCTCGTGTTCTCATCCTCTCTGAATACCCGGCCGATGCCCTCGTGGAAACGATCGCCACCTCCCTCACCAGCTATCTCGTGGTAGGAATGCACCAGAGTCGCCATCGCATGCTGTCGCGGCTGCGGACACTCAACGCGGTCGCAGCCGTGCTGACCGAGTCCCTCGAACTGGAACAGATCCTCCACAACGTCTTGGACACGCTCATTGAGGTGCTCCACGTGGAAGCCGGCGCGGTGTACCTCGTCAACAAGGCAGAACAGGGATTGACCCTGGTCGCTCACCGAAACCTGCCGGCCGAGTTCGTCGAGGAGTCTCATGGTCTCAGATCCGCCAGGATGCTCAAACGCCACAAAGGGCTTCGGTGCCATCTGGCTGTGCCCCTGCAATCCAAAGGGCAGATCAACGGTCTGCTCATCATCGGCAACTCGAGGCCGTGTCCTTCTCTGCAGCGCGAAGTGCAGCTCGTAACCACCATCTCTCAGCAGATCAGCGTCGCCGTCGAGAACGCCCGTCTGTATGAGGACATCGCGCGACAGCTCGAGATCGAGCTCAGCGTACGCGAGGTCGTTGAAGAGATCACCTCCGAGCTAGAGCTGAACAAGATCCTCCCCAGAGTGATCCAGATCGCGGAGGAACTGGTCGGGGCTGACGGCGGCGTGATCGCCCTGTGGGATGATGAGAGAAACCTGATCTCCTATCCATACGTCCACAATCTGCCGTGGATGCTGGCTGACGTAACAGTTCCCTGGGGAGATGGAGTGGCCGGAGAGGTCATGGCCACCGGCCAGTCCAGCGTGATCGAAGATTACCAGGCCTACCCCAAGGCCGTCCCCGCATTTGTCGAGGCCGGCGTGACCAGCGTGGCTGCCGTGCCGATCGTGAGCAGTGACCGAGTATTTGGGGCGCTGTGCGTCATCAGTCTCAAGGCACCCAAGAGCTTTCTGGACAGGGACGTTGCCATCCTTGCCGAGCTTGGCAGGCATGCTGGCATCGCAGTCGAAAACGCTTATCTGTACGGGAACCTACGCTTCTACGCCCGGCGGATGACCCAGGCGCAAGAAAGCGAGCGCAAGCGCATCGCTCGCGAGCTTCATGACGACACGATCCAGTCCCTGATCGCCCTTTCGCGTCGCCTGGAAGCGCTGGCCACCCCAGAGGAGCAGCTACCCGAGGCCATCGTGCTGCGCATCAAGGACTTGTGGGGACAAACAGATGCGACGATTCAGAGAGTGCGGAGATTCAGTCAGAATCTCCGCCCCTCCATCGTGGATGACCTGGGTCTCCTGCCCGCTCTGGAGGAACTCACCGCCGATCTGAACCAACAGACCGGCATCAAAGCCAGCTTCCAGACAAAGGGCACCAAGCGGCGCCTGTCATCGGAAGTGGAACTGACCTTGTTTCGCGTCGCACAGGAGGCACTGAGCAATGTCAGGAGGCACGCGGAGGCAACAGAGGTCCTCACATCGGTGGAGCTCACAGACACTTCATTGCGGATGACCGTGCGGGATAACGGCAAAGGGTTCAGGCCCAGGACACTGACCGAGGACCTGACCCTGGAGGACAGGCTGGGGGTCATCGGTATGCACGAGCGAGTTCGCCTCTTGGGCGGCACACTGGTCATCGACTCAGCCCCCGGACGTGGCACTGCGGTCATTGTCCGCGTGCTGCTTTAGCGTCAGGAAAGGGCAGAAGAGTGAACATCGAAACGATCATCGCAGAGAGCATTGAACCTCGTCTCGTTGGCAGTTTGGGCAGAGAGGTCGCCAACGCACTGCTCACGCAGGCCACGATCTGCTACGTGACCGAGAAGGGCACAGAGAGAAAGGGTTGTGAAGCCTTCGTGCGCTCCATCTGCTCCGACGCGCGCGTGATCGAGGCCTGGGGTGCGCAGGCAACCACAGATCAAGCGAAGCGATGGAAAGTGCGCATATACTCGGGATCAGACTCAGTAGATGAACCAGAAAAGGAGAAGTGACGTGACTGCACAGATTCTTGACGGCCGAGCCATCTCCAAGGAGATAGGCGAAGAAGTCGCCGCCCAGGTGGCTGAATTCCGGGCCCAATATGGCTTCGCCCCAACCATTGCCGTTGTGCGGGCCGGTGAGGATCCGGCCTCGGTCAGCTATGCGAGGATGATCCAGAGATCCTTCGAGAGAGCCGAGATGGGCTTTGTCCCCCACATCCTGCCAGAGACTGCCAGCCAGGGGCAGGTCCTGGACCTGGTGAACCAGCTCAATGCCGATGCCAGTGTGCACGGGATCATGGTCCAGGAGCCCTTGCCCAGGGGCATCGACGAGGATGCGGTTAAGGCCGCCCTCTCACCTGCCAAGGACGCCGATGGCGTGAGCCCCATCAACGCCGGCAGATTGGCCCAGGCAGCCCCGATCGGCCGATCCAGCACGACGCTGAACTACCTGGTCCCGGCGACGCCTCTCGGTGGCCTAGAGATCCTCAAGCGGAGCAATGTCGAGATCGATGGCCGGCGCGCCATCATCGTTGGCCGGTCCAATATCGTGGGCAGGCCGATGGCGTTTCTGCTCATGCAGCATCACGCCACCGTGAGCATCTGCCACTCTCACACCCGGCCCCTGGGTGACGTGACCCGCCAGGCAGACATTCTCTGTGCCGCCGTCGGCGTTCCTCGGCTGATCAAGGGGGATATGGTCAAGCCCGGAGCGGTCGTGATCGACTTTGGCGTGAACTTTGTGGACGGCAAGATGTGCGGCGACGTCGATTTTGATGAGGTCGTCGAGGTCGCGGGCATGATCACGCCTGTCCCCGGAGGCACAGGGCCGATGACCAACGTGATGCTGATGCGCAACGTGCTCGAAGCAGCTCAGAGACAGTGCAGGTGAACTTGAGCGAAACGTGCGCCGTCCGTCCTTGCTGCCCGGAGTGCCCGCAAGCATGATCATTGAAACCTTGGTCGTCGGATCGCTGCAGACCAACTGCTACCTGGTCGGCGACGAACAAACCGGGGCGTGCGCGGTCGTCGATCCCGGTGACGACGCCGACCAGATACTGCGGGCTCTCGGGCACGCCCAGGTCCCGTTGACGGTCCAGTATGTCATCGATACTCACGCACACTTTGATCACATCCTGGCCAATCGCGATCTGCTCCGGGCCTTGAGCGTACAGCAGGAGAGCCGCCCCGAGCTGATCCTCCATGCCGCTGAGGCTCCGCTGCTGGCTGCGGATGGTGGAGCTGCGTGGTTTGGGTTCACTCCAGTGCCCAGTCCCAAGCCAGACCGGTTTGTGGCCGACGGCGATGTGCTGTCCGTAGGCCAGATCTCATTGCAGGTCCTGCACACGCCTGGGCACTCACCAGGAAGCATCAGCCTCTACTGCGCGGCAGAGGGAGTGCTGTTCGCCGGAGACGTGCTGTTTCGACAGGGCGTGGGCAGGCACGATCTGCCTGGCGGGGATTGGGCTGCACTGATGGACAGCATCCGCGACCGGCTGTTCGTCCTCCCGGACGAGACCAGGGTCTATCCGGGCCATGGACCCGCCACGACAATCGGCCTCGAGAAGCGCGACAATCTACTTGCTCGTGGGCTCTGATCGGGAACGGAATGTCCTACTGCCCCGTCCCCGCAGTGGACGATTCAGGCCCTAATGCCAGATCGAGGATGACCTGACGGATGACCTCTGTCTGCGGGAGGAGCACTTGCGCCCCTGCCGGCGTCGTCCACGGTCTGGCCGCTTGATAGTCCAGGTGCTCGGTGCGCACGTTTTGTGGCCCGATCTCATAGACCACGTAGGCCAGCCGGATGGCTTCACCCATGCCGAGATCGGTCTCAAACGCATCGCTTAGCTCGGCCCACAGGCGGGGAGCCTTGGTCAGCGTTTCGGGGTTCAATGCCTGTCTCCACAGTGCCAAGAGCACCTGCTGTTGGCGTCTTGAGCGGTCAAAGTCGCTGGTCGTCTTGCGCGACCTGCAGTAGCTCAAGGCAAGCCTGCCATCCATATGGAGCAGACCCGCAGGCAGCGTCAGCCAAGAGTGCCCCAACGCAGATAGCGGATCGGGGAAATCATCCCGGATTGGCTTCTCCACGTTCACCGTCACCCCGCCCACGGCATCGATGATGCGTACAAACCCCTGGAAATCAATGCGGATGTAGTGGTCTATCGACACCCCCAGGTTACTGCGCAGCGTCTGGTTGAGGAGTGCTGGCCCCCCGCCGGGATAGCGGTCTCGCTCTCCTAGAGAGTCGACGATGTTGATTCGTTCAAAGCCATAGTAGGGGATCTGCACCCACAGGTCACGGGGGACAGAGAGCAGTCCTATGTGCTTGACCTCTGGGTCGATGAATGCCAGGATGATCGAGTCTGTGCGCCACAACGTTGAGCCGTTCAGGGTATCCCTGCCCAGCAGGGCAATGACCAGCACATCGTCATCGATGGGCAGAGGTGACACAAGGGGCATAGCTGGGGTCGTTGTGGGCGTGGGCACCGGCGTCTGCGTGCTCTTGGGCAGCGACGTGGGCGCGCCAGTCGGGGGTGCCACCCGCGTCAGAGCAGATTCAGACGGGCTGACAGACGCGGACGGATATGCGATCGCCGGTGCCGGCGAGCCCCGGGCCATCACGGCCTTCTTGCTCAAACCAAAGAAAGAGATGGCAAAGATGCCCCAAACCAGGATACTGGCTTCGACAAGGAGGACGATTGCCGTTTTCTCTTTCAGGCTGAAACCCGAGTCAGAGGA
Source organism: Anaerolineae bacterium (assembly GCA_016783145.1). Lineage (GTDB taxonomy): Bacteria > Chloroflexota > Anaerolineae > JAFGEY01 > JAFGEY01 > BS750m-G44. Next base: position 52,356 of record JADHXD010000008.1, on the reverse strand, counting down.
TGGAGTGTCCACGGCAGCTTTCTTGTGCCAGGTCTTGGAGCAACGACGAGACAATCCAGGGAACCGGTGTAGCCGATGACGCCGAGATCCGGCCCCCCAGAGTGCAATTCCCGATCTCGCTGGTACTCGTGCTATCACGTTTGGACGAACTTTACATATAGTATACTGTATAAGGAGCCATCTGGCAAGAATCGCTTCCAACCCGTATGCTTTGGGCAGTTGCTGCGTCTTAGAGTATGAGAAAGGGTCGATCGAGTCACGTGACAGATGACACATCCCTGTTGAGGCGAGCACAGTCATACGACGCTGCAGCGCTGGCCGAGTTGTACGACCGCTATGCGCTCAGGATGTACGCGTACATCTACCGGCGCGTGGGCGACGCGGCCCTGGCTGAGGATTTGACCAGCGAACTGTTCCTGCGTGTGCTACGAGCGATCCGGAATGAACGCGCGTGGCGCGATTCGTTCACTGCCTGGATTTATCGCATCGCACACAACCTGGTCGTGGACCAGCATCGACGCCGCCTGACAACCCCGGACCTGCCTCTGGATGAAGAACTGCTGTCTTCGGATGAGGAGGGTCCGGACCGCGCGGTGGAGAGCGCGGCAGACTGCGAACACCTGAGGCGAGCGATCGCTCGCCTGACTCCCGAGCAACAGGAAGTGCTGGCCCTTCGTTTTGGCGAAGGCTTGACCGCGCGCGAGATCGCCGAGATCGTGAGAAAGACGACAGGTGCCGTCGAGGCTCTCCAGCACCGAGCCTTGGCCTCGCTGCGGCGCATTCTGACCGGAGAAACAGACAGATGAACCCGACCAAGAACCTGGAACAAGAGTTGAGAGACCTGTATGCCACCGTCCCGCCGCCTCCAGCGGAGCTGGCACCCGGGCGGGCACGTATGCTGGCCGAGGCCGCTGGCTTGAGCGTACCCACGCGTCCTGCACACAGAGCACCCAAACCGAACAGGAGACGCAAGATGAACCCAGTATGGCTGTACAAACTCGTCGTCGCTGTCTTGGCGGCGGCATTGGGCTCAGTTGCTGCCGGCGGCGGTGTTGCGCTGGCCGCCACCGACAGCTTGCCCGGCGGTACACTGTACCCGATCAAGCTTCTCGTAGAGGACTCTCGCCTGGCTTTGGCGACTGATCCCGCCACCCAAGCTCTGTTGAGCCTTTCTTTCGCCCAAGAACGTACCCGGGAGATGGAGCGGCTGGCCGCTCACAGTGAGCAGATCCCGGAACATGCCTTTGTTCGAATGGCGCGCCAGACGGAGCAAGCTATGGTCCAGATCGCCAGGGCCCAGCCAGATCAACTGCTCGCGCTGCTGGAGCAAGTCATCGAGGAAGCGCCCGTCCAGCAGCGCGTTATGGAGCGCGTGCAACACGCCATCCCCGAGGAGTCTCAGGCTGCGTGGCATCGTGCGCAAGAGGCCGTGCAGCGCGCGTACCAAACCGCAAACGCCGCACAGGGCGATCCAGAGCGATTCCAGCTAGAGTACGCGTACCGGTACCAGGGCGGCCCAAGCCCCCACTCTGAGGGTGGACAGGCCCAGAACCAGGAGCGCAACCAGGAGCGGAACAGCGATCAAAGCCCTGGCCCGGATCAAGAGCCGCTCCAAGACCGAGATCGCATCCGAGATCAGGATCGGGGCGAGGAACAGAACCAGGAGCAGAACCAGGAGCAGGAACAGAACCAGGGCCAGGAACAGAACCAGGAGCAGGAACAGAACCAGGGCCAGGAACAGAACCAGGACCAAGAGCAGAACCAGGACCAAGAGCAGAACCAGGACCAGGAGCAGGAACAGAACCAGGACCAGGAGCAGAACCAGGGCCAAGAGCAGGAACAGAGCCAGGGCCAGGGGCAGGAACAGAACCAGGACCAAGGAGGCGGGTCTGAATCTCCTGGCTCAAATGGGTCCGGCGGTCACTGATCTTCCCTCCACAGACCGCGCACCAAGAGCACCTCTCAGCGGGATGGCCTGACCGGGGCCATCCCGCTTTCTCGATCCACAGGCCCGTGTTTGCGTCGGCTTGACATCTCTGCGCACCCATACTATAATTGCACACGTGTGCAAAGATGGCAGAGGGATCTCCGCTATGCGTGTTTCAATCAAAGACATTGCCCGCAGGGCTGGCGTATCCCATTCCACTGTCTCCCGAGCCTTGAGCGACAACCCGCTGGTCAACCCAAATACCAAGGCGCGTATCCAGAAACTGGCCCTCGACATGGGGTACACCCCGAACGCGATCGCCCGCGCGATGTCCACCAGGCGCACGAGAACCATCGGGCTGGTGGTGACCACCATTGCCGATCCATTCGTCGCTGAGGTCGTGCGCGGTGTCGAGGAAAGCGCCCTTGACCACGGGTACAGTGTGATCCTCTGCAACTCCACCGGAGACCCCGATCGCGAAATTGCATCTGTCCGCGCCCTGCGCGAAAAGTGGGTCGATGCGGTGATCGTCACTTCTTCCTGGGTGGGGAGCTTTTACGACCAACTCACAGAGATCCAGGTGCCGGTGGTGTTGATCAACAACCAGCAGCCAGGCGAGTACGGTTTTTTTCGGTGCGCAACGATGACCTCTGTGGTGGACAGCTCGCGGCAGAATACCTGATCGGTCTCGGCCATCGGCGCATCGCCTTCATTTCTGGCCCAGAGCGAGCCACTCCGAGCCAACTTCGCCTGCAAGGCTGCCGGAAGGCGCTGCAGCAGGCTGGTCTCTCGATCCCCTCACATTGGGTCGTCCAGGGCACCGGCCTGCCCGAGGCGGGCGAGCGCGCCGCACGACTCTTGATGCGCCACACGCCTCCTCCGACAGCGATCTTTTGCTACAACGATATGACCGCGATGGGTGCGTTGCACGAGGTCAAGAGGAACGGGTTCGCCGTTCCAAGAGACGTCTCGATCATCGGATACGATGACATCGCCGCGGCAGCCTACCTCGATCCCCCGTTGACCACCGTCGCTCAGGCCAAGTACACGCTCGGACACAGGGCGATGGAGATGACGCTCGACCTGATCCGTGGACAGGAGACCGCGCACGACGTGCTGCTCCGCCCTGAACTGACGGTCCGCTCATCGTGCGGACCGCCCAGAGAATGAGGACCGGGCAGGGATCGCGTGTTCACTGGGATTGAGCGCCGGTACCTGCGTCGCATCTAGATCACACTGACAGGAGGAAGGCACATGAAAGGGTTGGTACTTGCTGCCGACTGGGAACCAAGGCCCAGCTATCCACTCTCCGAATGGGAAAGGCGGACCGGCAAGGCGATCACCGGCAGCGCGGTTTGGCGGAACCCCAACCTACAGGTCAGGGAGGTCCCCAAGCCTCGGATCGAGCCGGACGAGGTGCTGATCCACATCAGGGCGTGCGGTGTCTGTGGATCGGACATGCATTTCTATGAAACGGACAAAGAAGGGTACATCCTCTACCCCGGCCTGACAAAGTTCCCGGCGATCCTGGGCCACGAGTTCTCGGGGCAGATCGAAGCCGTGGGCGATGCGGTAGAAGACCTTTCGGTAGGCGACATGGTCACCGCCGAGGAAATGATCTGGTGCGGGCACTGCCGGCCGTGCCGCGATGGGTACCCCAACCACTGCACCAACCTTGAAGAGCTCGGTTTCACGATCAACGGCGCATTCGCCGAGTATGTCGCCGTTGGGGCCAAGTACTGCTGGAAGCTCAATGACCTGATGGACGTCTGTGGCGGCGACGAAGCCAAGGTCTACGAGATGGGTGCCACCGTCGAGCCATCCAGCGTGGCCTACAACTGCATTTTTGAGCGCGCGGGTGGGTTCCGGCCCGGCGCGACGGTCGTCATCTATGGGCAGGGTCCCATCGGCTTGACGTCAGCCGCCGAGTGCAAGGCAGCGGGAGCGGCCAAGGTCATCGCCTTTGAGATCTCTCCCGTTCGCCTGGATCTGAGCAAAGCTATGGGAGCCGACTATGCCTACAACCCCCTGGAAGTGGACCCGTACGAGGTGGTGATGGACCACACCCATGGGCAGGGCGCCGACCTGCAGGTGGAGGCCGCTGGAGCACCGGACAAGACGATCCCCTACATGGAAAAGTGCATCGCCATCAACGGCAAGATTGCCCAGGTCGGACGTGCGGCCACGCGCGTGCCGATGTACCTGGAGACGCTGCAGGTGCGTCGCGGCCAACTGTTCGGCTCACAGGGCCACTCTGGGCACGGCATCTTTCCGAGCGTCATCAATATGATGGCAGCCGGCCTGATCGACACCCGCAAAATGATCACCGCGTACTATGCGCTGGATGACGCTGTCGACGCGATCGCCCAATCCACAGGGCGTGCCGATGGCAAGATCATGGTCCGGGTCTAGCCGCGTAGCGGGCACACCGCCGCTCGGCACACGGTTCGCCAGAGAGCTGGAAGGTCCGCATGCACGCAGAACACCGACGCGTGTGGACACAGCGCAGTTCCCACACCCCGGATACCCGGACGGTCGGTTGGGTCTTGGGCAGCAAGGCCGCGGTGCGCGCTCTGCGCCACAGTGAGGGAGACTTATGGGACGGAAAATCAACATCGGTGTGATTGGCGTGGGACGGATCGGCAAGCTGCACGTCGAACACCTGGTCTATCGCATTCCCGATGCGCGCGTCCTCGGCGTCTCGGACATCGCCGAGGACGCGGCCCGGCAGTGCGCTGCCCGCTACGGCATCCCCATCGCCGCCCGAGACCACCGTGTCCTGCTGGAAAACAACGACATCGAAGCCGTCGTCGTCTGCTCCAGCACAGACACGCATGCAGTTCTGATCCAAGAGGCCGCCTCAGCGGGAAAGCACATCTTTTGCGAAAAACCGATCGACCTGAACCTGGGGCGCATCTCTCGCACGCTCAAAGCAGTCGAGGATGCCGGGGTCAAGCTGCAGATCGGTTTCAACCGGCGCTTCGACCCAAACTTCCGGCGTATCCGCGAGATGGTCGCCGAGGGCAAGATCGGCACGCCGCACATCCTGCGCATCACCAGCCGCGATCCCGCGCCACCGCCGATCAGCTACATCCAGGTCTCGGGCGGGATCTTTATGGATATGACCATTCACGACTTTGACATGGCGCGTTACTTGATGGACAGCGAGGTGGAGGAGGTCTATGCCACCGGTGGAGTGAGGATCGATCCGCTGATCGGCGAAGCGGGCGACATCGATACGGCAGTGATCACCCTCACGTTTGCCAGTGGCGCGATCGGCACGATCGACAACAGCCGCCAGGCGGTGTACGGGTACGATCAGCGCGTCGAGGTCTTTGGCTCCAAGGGCATGATCGCCACAGACAACAACACGCCGGATCGGACGGTCTACAGCAGCGCAGTGGGCGTGCAGTCTGCCCTGCCCCTGTACTTTTTCATCGAACGATACACCGACTCGTACATCGCCGAGATGACAGCCTTTGTGCGGTGCATCCAGGACGATACACGTCCACCCGTCACCGGTCTCGATGCGCGGGCTCCTGTGGTCATGGGATACGCCGCTCAAAGGTCCCTGGCGGAACACCGCCCCGTCCGGCTGGCCGAGGTGGATCCGGCGTAGCGCGCCGCCCGACGAGACCCGTTATGGCCATCGCCCATCAACGAGACCGCTGTCTGCTCGCCTCGCGGTGACAAACGCCCACGGTGGAGTGCCTATGATATTGCAGAACCTATTCGGAACCTTCAGCCTGGCCCTGGCCCTGCAGATCGTCCTCAAGATCGCGCTCGCCACCCTCCTCGGAGGGCTGGTGGGTTATGAGCGCGAGCGCCGGCATATGCCTGCCGGGGTGCGCACCTTCATCCTGGTCTGCGTCGGCTCGTGTATCTATACCATCCTCTCACAGATCGGTTTCCCGGGCGGCGATCCGGCCCGTGTCGCGGCACAGGTCGTCAGCGGCATCGGCTTTCTTGGGGCCGGTGTGGTGATCCAGCACAAGGGAACGGTCTACGGACTCACTTCCGCGGCTGGGATCTGGGCGGTAGCCGCCGTGGGCATGGCATTGGGCACGGGGAACTACTTTCTGGCCGTCGCCGGCGGCATCGGCATCTATGTCATCCTCGGTCTCCTCCGATACTGGCTCAAAGCGGACGTCGTGCGATCGACCAGGCGCACTCTGAACACCTCCCTGCGCCAGATACGCGGTCAGATCGCCGTAATGGGAAACTTGGTGGAACAGGCGATCTTGTCGGCGGTAGAAGCCGTGCACACAGACGATCACGACCTGGCACAACAGGTCATCGCAGAGGACGAGCAGATCAACAGGCTGCGCTACCGTGTGGAAGAGGACTGCTTGGATATCCTGAGGACCCAACAGCCTGCCGATGTGCAGCTCCGCACCGTGCTCGCGGCCACGCACGTCGCGACCAACCTGGAGCGCATAGGCGACTATGCCAGAGCAATCGCGCAGACCCGGCTCCAAATGGGCCACGAACCCCTGCTCGAACCCTCGTCCAGAACGCCAGCGATGGCCAGGGAGGTATGCGAACTGCTTCAGCAGGTCCTGACTGCGTTCGCCCAGGATGACGTAAAGGCCGCCAGACGGATCTGCGAGCAAGCGGCCGGCATAGACAAGAGCTATGAAGAGCTCGTCGAGATGGTCACCGAGCAGATGAGCGCGAAAAAGACCAAGCGGTTCGAACGTGGCGCAAACCTGCTCAGTGTCGCCTACTACTTGAAGCGTGCAGGAGAGAGAGTGATCAACATCGCCGAGCGGATCATCTTTGCGCGCACCGGCGCACTGGCAGAGCTGGAACGCGAAGCACAGTAGGCTGTCCGAATGACGCGGCAGCCCCACATACTCACCCTATAGCAAAGGAGTATTCGATGCCTGGAGAGCCCAAGTTCCTTACAACCGGCAACCCTACCGTCTTTTTCGAGAACACGGCCGTGGGACAGCTCAAGAAAAGACTCTGGGAAGCCACAGACGAGCAGATCGAAGCCATCCTGGGAGAGTACGGTATGCCCTCCCCTTGCGAGTGGGCCAAGCCCGGCTCCTACATCCAGACCACCGTTCGCCACGATCTGATCGAACAACGCCACAAGAACGACATCGTCCTCATTCCCGTAGGCTGCACCGAACTGCACGGGGATCACACCGTCAGCGCCGTCGATACGCTCTTTGTGAGCCAGATCGTAGAAGGCGTTCGCCGCTACTTTGCCAAGCAAGGACGCCCCCCTGCCCTTGCCCTGCCGCCCCTGATGTACGGCGCGCACCCGTATCACCACCTGGGCATGCCAGGCACCGTCGTGGTCCGCGACAAGATCGTCGTCGAACTGCTGGTCGATGTGATGCTCGGATTGTGGAACGATGGCTGGCGCAAGCAGATCATCATCAACAACCACGGTCAGCTCTGGGTGCTCGAGGAAGCGCTGCACGAGTTCTGCAAGCGCTACCAGTTGCCTGGCATCTACCGGGTGATCGACTGGCACCGCGCCGTGCGCGAGTTCTTTAACACCAAAGACGAGGGAGGCAAGTGGGACACGAACTTTGTCCACGCCGACGAATCAGAGACCTCGCTGGGCCTGTACCTGTTCCCTGAGATGGTCAAGATGGAGTACGCCGTCGACGCGGAGGGTGTCTCCTACCTGCCAGATGGGCACCTGGACAAGTCGGTGGATCCGTTCCGCCGCCCGTGCAAGTGGTCTGAGGGCGAAGGACACGCCGCCATTGAGATCACGGGCACGCCTGAAGGAGTAGTGGGAAGAGCCACCCTGAGCGACGCGGAAAAGGCGAAACGCCCGCTGGCTGCTATCTTGAGCTATCTCACCCTTCTGGTCGACGAGATCCTGGAGGCCTTTCCGTCTGGCACCGTTCCACCCACCGAGATGATCACCCTCCGCTCAGAAAAGGACCTGGAGCCCTACCTGAGAGAGCCGTTGAGCGAGGGGTGGAAGACCGTGTACGGGCTGCCCAAGATCGGTCAGCAGTAGAGGCAGCGGCAGGCCCGCAGGCCGCAGGTCGCAGGTCGCAGGGCACGGATCGCGAACGCCGGGTCCGGCATGCCTGATGCGATCTGCGGCCTGGCGCGCAGTTGGAGTTTGCACATGAAAGCAAGCATCGTCTTGTCAACGCATGCAGCCAGTCTCACCGCCGTCGCCTTTAAGGGGGACTTTGAGGCGAATGTGACCAAGATCGCCCACTATGGCTATGACGGTGTCGAGCTGGCGATCCGAGACCCCAACCTGATCGATCCGGACGCGCTGCTCTCCGTCTTGAGCGCGCACGGTCTGAGCGTGCCAGCCATCGGCACCGGACAGGCGTGGGGAGAGGAAGGTCTCTCGTTCACCGATCCCGATGAGGGGGTGCGCGAGGCCGCGATCCGTCGGGTGTGCGATCACATTCCCTTTGCCGCGCGCACGGGGGCAGTGATCATCATCGGCCTCTTGCGCGGCATCGTCAAGCCCGGCATCACGCACGACCAGGCTATGGCCTGGCTGGTCGAGGCCCTGCAGCATTGTTCGTCTGCCGCTGCACCCCACGGCGTGCGCCTGGTCCTGGAGCCGATCAATCGCTACGAGACCACGCTGATCAACCGCATCGCAGAGTGTATGGAGCTGATCGACGTCGTAGGTGCGGATAACTTTGGCCTGCTTCCCGACACGTTCCACATGAACATTGAGGAGCCATCGATCGCCGAGAGCCTGCGCCGGGCTGGCCCGCGGATCTATCACGTCCACGTTGCCGACTCGAACCGCTGGTACCCTGGTGCGGGGCACATCGACTTTGGGGAGGTCGTGAGCACGCTGCGCGACATCGGCTATGGGGGAACCATTTCTGTTGAAGCCATGCCGATGCCCGACGCGGACACCTGCGCCATCGAATCGATCAAAACGCTGCGACCCCTTTTGGGAACCAAGACACGGAGGACCTGACCATGACCGACAGGCATTCGCCCGATCTGTTTGAGCGCATCCGGTTCAGGGGGAATCCCGTTGCCCACCCAAACAGCATTGTGCTCAGCGGTAACGCGCGGTTTACCGTGCTGACCCCACGCCTGATCCGCCTGGAATGGTCGGAAGCGGGAGAGCACGAGGACCGGGGGACCTATGCCTTTCCCACGCGCCGGGCGCCGACGCCTCCCGCACTGAACGTGCGTTTGGAGAGGGGCGACCTGGTGATCGACACCGGCGCGCTGATCCTGCACTATGCGCAGGATGGCGGCAGGTTCAGCGCCGAGAACCTGTCCATCGCCTTTGAGCTCGCCGGCGAGCGGCAGGTCTGGGTATCCGGCACCCCTGACCGATCCAACCTGCGCGGCACTCGACGCACGCTGGATGGGTGCGAGGGCGATGCGGCCCTGGATCAGGGCATCCTGTCCCGCGCGGGGTGGGCGCTGTTCGATGACTCCCGGTCTGTGGTGTTTGGGGCCGAGGATGGCTGGGTAGCGCCGCGCCCCGACCACGAGCTTGTGGACTGGTATTTCTTTGGCTATGGCCACGACTACAAGGGCGCGCTGGCCGAGTACACGCGCTTTGGCGGTCCGATCCCCCTGATCCCTCGCTTTGTCCTGGGAGCGTGGTGGTCGCGCTACTGGGCCTACAGCGAGCAGGACCTGAAAGACCTAGTCGGCGAGTTCGAGCAGCACGACGTCCCCCTGGACGTGCTGGTCATCGACATGGACTGGCACACGCCGCACGCCTGGACCGGGTATACCTGGAACCGCGAGCTGTTCCCCGACCCGCCAGCCTTCCTCAAGTGGGCCCACGACAAGGGACTGCGCGCCACGCTCAACCTGCACCCGGCACAGGGCGTAGGCTCGTTCGAAGAATTCTATCCTCGTTTCGCCGAGGCCATGGGCGTCGATCCACAAAGCGGAGCAGCGATCCCTTTCCGCATCACCGACAGGCGGTTTGTGCAGAACTACTTTGAGCTGATCCATCACCCTATGGAGGAGGACGGGGTCGACTTTTGGTGGGTCGATTGGCAGCAGGGAGAGAGTTCCGAGGTCAAGGGACTCGATCCGCTGCTCTGGCTCAATCACCTGCACTTTACCGACTCGGCCCGCCGAGGCAAGCGCCCGATGCTGTACAGCCGCTGGGGCGGGCTGGGGAACCATCGCTATCACATCGGATTTTCGGGCGACACGATCGTGGTCTGGCCCGCGCTCCAGTTCCAGCCCTACTTTACGGCCACCGCGGCGAACGTGGCGTACGGTTGGTGGAGCCACGACATCGGTGGGCATATGGGCGGCGCGACCGAGCCCGAGCTGTACGCGCGCTGGGTGCAGTTCGGCGCGCTGAGTCCCTGCCTGCGCCTGCACTCCACCAAGGACCCACGTGCCGAACGAAGGCCGTGGGCCTACCCCGACGAGGTGTACGAAGCCGCCAAGTCCGCCTTTCACTGGCGATATCAGCTCGTCCCCTACATCTATAGCATGGCGCGCGTCGCCTCCGACACCAGTGTCGCCCTCTGCCGCCCGATGTACTACGAATACCCAGACAAAGACGCCGCCTATGTCGCCCGCTACCAGTACTTTTTCGGCGATCAGATGATCGCCGCGCCCATCGTGCATCCCGCGGATCCGGAGACAGGGGTCGCCTCTACCGATGTCTGGGTCCCCGAGGGCACGTGGATCGACTACACCACCAGAGAGACCTTCACCGGACCCCGCTGGGTGCGCCTCGTCGGCGGCCTGGATCGGATGCCCATGCTGATGAGATCGGGCGCTATCCTGCCCCTGGCCTTCTCATTCAGGGGCGAATCCGCACCTGGCCTCGCATCGGGGTCGACGGACGCCATTCCACCTGACAGCCTGGTGCTCTCTGTGTTCCCCGGTGCCCAGGGCAAGTTCCGCCTCTACGAGGACGACGGCATCACCGAGGCCTATCGAGAGGGCCAGTACGAGTGGACCGAGATCACGACACGGATGGAAGACGACAGAACCTGGGTGGTCCACATCGCGCCCGTGGAAGGAGGGTGTGACACGCTGCCGAGAGAACGTCAGTTGGCCATTCTCCTTGAGGGCAGCAGGCAGCCTCAGAGCGTACTGGTCGATGGGGTGGGCACAACCGACTGGGACTATCATCCTGAGACCCTGACGACCACCGTTCACATCCCTATGCGCGACAAGCGCAAGCCGCTGACTGTCACCGCCTGGTGCGGTACCGGGATGTCGGCGCTCGGCCCGGCACGGAACGAGGAGGTCGCTCGCGCGGATGTCTGGCGGCTGCTTGGCGATCGATGCCCGCAGGACGCCGGAGATATCCAGGCCGTACTGCGCGTGGATGCCCCAGGACGTGCCGATGCCATCGCCCGTCTCAGTGGGCCCTTTGTCCGCGTCGTCGAATACACCACCCCCGAGGAAGCCAGCCAACGGATGGGGCGCGTCATCGTCGGCGCGCCGGTTCCTGGCAGCGAGCCATACGACATCGAAGCAGTCTTTACCCTGTTCAGGGGCCCGGGACCGGAACAGCACAGGGTACACATCAAACGCACATCCCAGTCACACATCCTGGATGTCCCCTTTGCCGTCGATGGACAGGCACGGACGATGCGCTGGGAAGCGGAGGTGCAGGTCACCTGGAGGGGAGAGACCCTCCGCCACTCACACCAAAGCACCCTCTCCTTCCCAGCGATCTATGCCTGGCGCGTCCTGGTCTACAACCGAGACGACAGCCCGCTGGTCCTGGAAGAGGTGATGGACAAGACCGGTGTGGTGGACCAGGACCTGGACTGGAGAGCCTACGTTCAGACGGTAGAGCGAGCCCGAAACACCCTCGAGCCCCACGCCCTACTCTTCTTCCGCGAGTACAGGCAGGCGCTGCAGGACGAGGAACCGCTGGCTGCCTATGCGACCACAACGGTCACCAGCCCCGACGAGCGAGAGGTAGTCCTGCAGTTCCGGAGTGGTGGACCGTCGGTGCTCTACCTGAACGGGCAGCAGCTATCAGAGGTCCTGGTGGAAGAGCGAGAAAACGAGGGCCGCTCACCGTTCCGGCAGGTGCGCAAGACAGAGCCCGTGCGTCTGCGTGGGGGTGAGAACACGCTGCTGATCGACACCAGGCCACCGGCAGAAGGACGGCCTTTCTGGTTCTTTGCTGCCGGGTTCACCACGCTCGACGACGACCCGATGACCGATCTGACCTTTCAGTGAGCCTGGCGAGGAGCTCGTGAGCAAGAAAAAAAAAGACTGCCAGGCGCACGCTGCCCGGCAGTCTTGCGTTTTCGCTCGCGCGGCTAGAGCTTCCAGGGCTCCATATCAAAGAAGAGCTTCCACCAATGATACCAGTTGGGCACATTGGGGGATGCCGCTTCAGATGGGGTAGGCTGCTCTGCGCTGCCCTGCCCCTGCGACGCGGACGACTCGACCAGGATGAACGGTCGGTCCCCACTACGGACCCAATGGGCCTGCTCCCGTGCCCACTGCTCGACGTATTCGTCCTTGCTCACCTCGTCCCGCCGCTTCAGAAGCTTCTCTCGCTTGGCAAGCTCGGCCTGGATGTCCGCTTCGAGCTGCTCTTCGGCCTGCGAGACATAGTAGGCCGTCGTGGTCCGCCGTCCAAAGTCGATGATCATAAAGATCGCGATGGTCAGCACAATGATCGCCATGAACTGTGTGCCCGAGATCAGCGGGGGATCTTTGGGGCGATTCATGTTCCCCTCCTCAACGTGTGGCACTGTCGTCCATGATCTTACACCATTTATTCTGTAAAGTCAAGCCCCAACTGTTATGTCAAAGTAAACCCTTCGATGAGCCTTTGGAATAGGACCTAATTCAGGTACTATACCATCTGAACTAATGTCATAAATATGCCAATGGTATTGAAATTGAGTCTTGACAGGGCAAGGCTTCTGTGGTATACTAGCGGTTGTGGGCCGTTAGCTCAGGTGGCAGAGCACCTGCCTTTTAAGCAGGGAGTCGCAGGTTCGAATCCTGCACGGCTCACCTCATATGATCGATGCGATGCCAAGAGACCACTGCCGCCACAGGTAGTGGTTTTCTCGTTCTTGAGGATACGGGGGGATGTCGCCACGAGCACCCGGCGGCCAAGAGCTTCCCACCTTGCGTGCATTCTACGAGATCGATCTGATCCACAGGGACCACAGTGGGTAGGGGCAAGGTAGGGCCAAGATCAGGCAGGAAACAGAAGGTTCGCCCGATACCTCAGCGGGCGTCGGGGTGATCAGGAAAAGGGATCGAACTCCCAAGCTTTGCAGATATTGGGTGCGTTGAGTGAATCTGGATCCTTGACGAGAGGGCAAATGGTCATTCCCAAACCTGACGTACTGGTACACTTGGGCGAGTTTTTCGCCGCTGGCTACTTTGAGCTGCCTGATGCCTCTCCGATGATTCGTTGGTCGCGCGCTGTGCGCCGGAGATTCGAACGGCGTGCGCTTGGCTCCTATGCCGGCAGCTTGCTCTATCCCGGCAACGAGCGCACAGTCAAGGGCGTGCGCGAGAACTGCATCGTTCAGCCCTCCTATTCGTTCACCTGGGCCTTCGACGAGGCCGCGCTCGATGCGGCTGTTCGTAGCAACTGCTTCAGCGATTTCATTTCCACGCTCGAGTGTCTTCGCCAGGAAATGCGCGATCTGGAGGATAGCCTCGTGGTCTGGCGCTCGCCTCACACTGTAGGCGGGCACGGGTACACGCACAGCATTCCCAACTATGGGCGCGTCCTCCGCGAGGGGCTGGGCGAGCACGCGTGCCGCGTTCGTGCCGGGCTGACTGCCGCGCGAGAACGCGGTGCTGGTTGTCAGATCGACTTTTACGAGGGCCTGGAGGACGTTCTCGAGGGCATCCGTTGCTGGCATCGTCGGATCGTAGAGCACCTAAACGCCTGGGTGCCGGGAAATGAGGCCGGGGCACGCAACCGTGACCGGCTCGTGGAGGCCTTGCGGCGTGTGCCGTTCCAGCCAGCGTGCACCTTTTACGAGGCCATCGTGGCCTACAATTTCGTGTACTATCTCGACGACTGCGACAATCCGGGTCGCCTCGATCGCGAGTTATCCCCGTATTACCAGCGCGATATTGAGCGTGGGCGGACCGCGCGCCAGGATGCGCTCGATCTGCTGGGCGAGTTTACCGACAATGTTTGTGCCAACGGCGGCTGGAGCGCAGCGATCGGTGGGACGCTGCCCGGTGGCGCGCCTGCCTACAACGATCTGACCGTTCTCTGCCTGGAGGCGGTCCGGCACAAGTACCGCCCCTCCTACGAACTCGCCGTGCGACCGGACATGCCCGATGCAGTCTGGGAGGCGGCGCTGGAGACAATCGGCACGGGATGCGGGCAGCCCGCCCTGTACAACGAGCGCGCCTACCTGGAGGGACTGCGGAGGGCAGGCCTGGGGATCGACGATAAAGACCTCGTCATGTGGAACGGTGGCGGGTGCACGGAGACAATGATCCACGGCTGCTCCAACGTCGGCTCCCTCGACGCCGGTATCAACCTGCTGCTAATCCTGCAAGACACGCTCAAGAGTTGCCTCGCCGAGGCCATTGATTTTGAGGCTTTGGTGGAGGACTATAAACGGGACGTCGCCGCCGTGGTCCGGGATATTGCCGACGGCGTGAGCCGGTTACAGCAGGCCAAGGCGGCGCTGCGCCCCCAACCGATGCGCAGTCTATTGATGGACGACTGCATCGACCGGGGCCTCGAATTCAACGTCGGCGGGGCGCGCTACAACTGGAGCGTGGTCAACGTCGCCGGACTTTCAAACGTCGCCGATTCGCTCGCCGCGGTCCGCGAGGTCGTCTTTGGGAAAGAGATCACCGGCGCGGCCCTGTTGGATGTCCTTGAACGAGACTTTGAGGGCGCGGAGGCCCTTCGCCAGCGACTGGCGGGTTGTCCCCGGTTTGGCAACGACCGGCCAGAAGTGGACCAGATCGCGACACAGGTTGCGCGCTTTTGCTTCGAGGAGTTCCGCCGCTATGCGCCCTGGCGGGGCGGTCGCTTTCTCCCCTCCTGCATCATGTTTACCACCTATACCGAAGCAGGGGAGGCCGTTGGCGCGACGCCCGACGGTCGCCGCGCCGGCACGCCCGTGGCCGACTCGATCGGGCCCGTGGCGGGGCGCGACCGTCGGGGTCCGACGGCTATGCTGGAAAGCGTGACCCGGCTGCCGCTGGAACTGGCCATCGGGACCCCGGTGTTGAACGTGCGGTTCAGCGGGGATCTGTTCCGCTCCGTCGAGGGGCGGCAGGCCATACGCGACCTGATCCGGACCTACTTTGACCTGGGCGGCCTGCAGATCCAGATCTCGGTCGTCGACCAGGCCGTGCTGCGGGACGCGATAGCGCACCCCGAGCGGCACGAGGACCTGATCGTGCGCATCGGAGGTTTCTCGGCGCATTTCAACTCGCTCTCGCCCGACCTCAAGTGGACGGTGCTGGAGCGGACAGAGCACATAGTGTAGTCCGGCAAAAGCTGCTGATTCCCCGGCCCTCGAGGGGCGGGGCTAGGGGTGGGAGGGGGCGTGAGCCTGAAAGGTCAGCGCGGACGGGCCCTCGTCCATGTGGACGACGGTGCCGGCTGGTGGGTCGGCGGTGAGCAGGTAGTCGGCCAAGTGCTCGCGCAGGTGGCGCTGGATGATCCGCCGCAGGGGGCGCGCCCCCCACTCTGGGTGGTCGTTCTGCGCCAGCAGCCACCTCTTGGCGCCGTCGGTCAACTTTAGCTCGATCCCCCGCTCTGAGAGCATCTGGCGTTCCCTCCCCAGCAGCAGATCCAGGATCTTGAGCAGGTCCTCATCTGTAAGCCGGTTGAAAAAGATGATCTCGTCCAGGCGGTTCAGAAACTCGGGGCGAAAATGCGCCTTGACCTCTCGCATGGCCATCTCTCGAGCCCCATCGCCCAGTTCGGGGTCTCCAAGGTAGGCCGCACCCAGGTTGCTGGTGAGCAAGATCACGGCCTCGCTAAAGGACACCTGCCGTCCCTTTCCATCCGTCAGGCGCCCCTCCTCCATCATCTGCAGCAGGACGTCGAGGACGCGCGGATGGGCCTTTTCCGCCTCGTCAAAGAGGACGACCGCATACGGCGACCGCTGCATGCGGTCCGTGAGCTGTCCTCCGCTCTCATAGCCCACGTATCCCGGCGGTGCGCCGATCAAGCGATTGACCGCGCTCTCGTCCATATACTCGCTCATGTCGAGGGCGACCATGGACTCTTCACTGCCAAACATGAACTCGGCCAGCGCCCTGCAGAGCTCGGTCTTGCCTACGCCGGTGGGCCCAAGGAACAAAAAGCTGCCGATCGGACGCCTCGGATCCTTCAGGCCCACCCGCGCTGTCTTGACCGCCCGGCTCAAAGCCAGTACGGCCTCGTCCTGCCCGATGATCCGCTTCTTGATGTGCTCCACCATGCGCGCATAGCGACTGCGCTCGTCCGCGCCCAGCCGGGTGACCGGGATGTTGGTCATTTGGCTGACCGCCAACAGAACGTCGTCGGCGTCGAGGACAGCGTCGCCCGACAACCGCGAGCTGAAAGCCAGGTTCTCCTGCATGCTCATGCGAACCAACGCGCAGGTCCGGTGCAGCAGGTGTACGGCACCGCCCGGGAGGGGCTGCTCGGAGAGATATCGCCGGGCCATAGAGGCGGCCACTTCCAGGCTCTCCTCCGCGATCGAGATCGCGTACTCTTGCTCCAGGGAAGGCTTGTGCACGCGCAGGATCTCGAACGTTTCCTCCTCGCTCGCCGGTGGCACGTGCAGCACGCGGCTGTGCTGTGCGATGGCCGCCACCTTGCTCAACCGGGATTGGTGCCCATCAGGGGTCGTCGTTCCGATCACCGCCACCCCCGTTTCCAGGAACGCCCGCTGCATCGGCTTGGCTCCATCGGGGAGCTCCGCGTACAGGGCGCCGCCAAAGAAGCGATGGATGTCGGGTACGACCAGGATCCCCCCCTGGGCACGGCGCAAACCGGCACGGATCGCCTGGGCGGGGTTATCCAGGTAGGCTTGCTCGGATACGTTGATCACCGATCGAATGCCGGCAGGGCCCCGCTCCTCGGCGATCAGCAAGGCCAGGCTGTAGACCAGCGAACGCTTGCCCACCCCTGGCGGGCCAACCAGGATGACGTGCCGCTCACCCGCCAACGACAAGAGCCCCATCAGGTCGCGCAGCAGCGCCTCGCGAAAGGTCACCAGCCGGACGTCACCGTTCCGAGCCTGGGTCACCCAGTCCACAGCCGGCCCCTTGCGCGCAAAGGACTGGTCGGCGAGCATTTCCGTCAAGGCCGTGGGTGTGATCCCCCGCCGCTGCAAGAGGCCTGCCGTAGACACCCCGGCCTGGCTCATCGCCGCCAGCGCGTGCTCTGTACCGACCCACATTTCCCCCATGGCCTCGGCAATGGTCTTTCCCTCGTCCAGGACGACCAGCATCTCGTCCGAGAGACGAGCGGGTCGACCGCTCTGTGCCGTAAAGGTAAAATCCGCATCATATCCCCGGCGCATCCGGACCTGCGATTCGACCTCGCGCTCCAGGTCAGCCAGGTCAAAGCCCCGCCCCTTGGAAAAGCGGCCCAGGATCTTCCGGGCCGTACAGCCGGGGGTGCGGAGCATCGCCAGCAGCAGCAGTTCAGGGGTCAGCACCTTCTGGCCGTGGAGATACAGCAGAGCGACCGCATCGTTGAGGGATGCGGTCATCTCTTGGGACAGGATGTCGAGGTTCAGCGTGCCCATGAAGGATCCTGTGGCTAGTACCTGAGGTTAACCAGGAGTCGTTCCTGCCGCTTGATGCTCTTGATCGTCTGTTCCTTGTTCTGCAAGGCCACTCCTGCCATGATCACGTCTACGATCGCCAGGTGCGCGGCCCGCGTCGCGATCATCTCTACGCCCAGGCTGCTCTCCACGTGCACCGCGTAGAGGCAGATGTCCGCGAATTTCGTAATCGGCGAGTGCGGAAAGTCGGTGATGCACATCGTGGTCGCTCCGCACTCCTTGGCCAACTTGAGGGCATCCACCACGTTCGTCGTGCGGCCTGAATGCGACACCCCGATGACCAGGTCGTGCTCATCCAGAAGCGTCACCGCCATCAACTGTCGGTGCGGATCGACGTACTGCTTGCACGGTACGCCAATCCACTGCAGTCGGTAGGCAAACTCTTGCGCCGTACTGCCCGAAGTGCCCATGCCCACGATCAGAATCTGGTCAGCCGCCAGGATGGCGTCCACGGCTTTCTGCAGGCTCTCCATATCCAGTGAGGCTTGCGTTTCGTCCAACATCTGCCGGATATCCTGAAAGACGCTCGTCGTCACATGCTCCAGGTCGACGTCTTTGAACTGGTCGAAAAACACACAGGCAGCAACCGAGTCAATAGCGGCCAAGGCCGTGTGTAGCTCGTGAAAGCCATCGCATCCGATGCAGTCGCAGAATCTGACAACCGCGCTCGGGCTGACCTGAGCCTTCTCCGCCAGTTGCACCAGTGACAGCGCCGGAGCCGTGTCATAGTTGAGCATGATGTATTCCGCTACCAGTCTCTCCTCGCCCGAGAGCTGCTTTAGCACGTCACGGATCTTGGCAAGTACCTCGGGCGGTTTGTCAAGTTCGTTCAGACGATCGTTCTCGCTACTCATCTCTGCCCCCTTAAAGAGCAAACCAGCACACCGGTCTGGACAGCCGGCGCCAGCGACATAGCAGCGCGCGGGTTCGTTCGCCGGATAACACAGACCCAACGCGCGCTGCTAGCGAACAGGGCCTGTGAGGAACATAGTATACCTCCACTCCTGCCAAACAGTCAATCCGCGCCCTGGGACTCTTGTCCAGCTCCATTCACTGGACCTCGACCCGATAGGCCGCTGGCGCTGACGTCCAGCGCGTTGCCCCGGAGACGATCAGCACCGCACGGCGGGTGCCCTTGCTCAGCGCGACACTGGCTCGGTTCTCGTCCAGTCCGAGACGGCGGACGGTGATCGCCGGGCCATACTCTACCAATTGCACGACATATCGCTGAGGCACTCGGTTCGAGGAGCGTACAAAGCCATCCACCTCCCAGCCGCTGTCCTCCCGCTCTCCACCGTCCGAGAATCCGATCTCGGAAATAGAGATATCGTCGACCAACCAGCCAGTCTGATTGAGGCCAGGATCCGTGATGTACCAGAACCGCAGCAAGATCCGCTGTCCGGCATAGGGGCGCAGATCCACGCTCTCTTGCAGCCAACCCTCGCTCTTGCCCGTATACCCGTGTCCATAGTTTGACTTGTTTGGGTCCTCGAGCGTGGTGTGTGTCCCCGGCAGTGTGGTCCACGTGCGTCCCCCATCTATGGACGCCGCCACATAGCCATAGTCAAAGTGCTCCTCGACATCGTACCAGGTCCAGAAGCGCAGTGTGGCCGCGTCCACGGTCCTGAGATCGACCTCTCGAGTCAGACTGCTGCTCAGCATATTGCGCCGGTTCGACCACCAGGCGAACTGGCCTCCGTGCGGGTCCACACCCGCCAGCCGCACGCTTTCCGAACCCTCAAAGGAGACCCTTGTCCCGGCAGGGGACTGAACCTCGACATAGTCCGCCCCAAACTGACTGACCCAGCCGGCGTACTCGGCGTCGCCAACCAGAGAAGTGCAGAACCGGGGCTGGCTCGCACCGCGCAGCGCGTACGCATACCTTCCGCTGCCCACGTCCTGATCATCGATCAGGTTGGCGACGACCCAATCGGCAAAGACATCTTGGAAATCGAGGCCGTATCCCTGGTTTGCGAGCAGGTTGTTGATCCCGTCGATCCCGTAGGCATCATCGGCAGCCAGATCGGCCAGGCTCGCATACCCGCCATAGTGCTCAGCCAGGTAGCTCAGAAGGAGCTTGCTGGCAGCATAGTTGCGGAGCCGGTCCGACGAGTCTTCGGACCAATTGGTCACTTGCATGTCGGTATCCCGCCAGAACGGCCCGCTACCCAGCACACTCTCATACCCATTGATCTCTTCGGCCAGCAACGAGAGACCCTCGTTGACCCACGACGCCTCGCTCTGGTCCTGGTTCCAGTGAATCATGTGCTGGAACTCGTGGCTGAGCAGTTGACCGAACTGCCTCAGGTCCAGCAGGTAGCTCGAGGTGACATAGATCATCTCGCGCTCGTTGCTGTGGGGCATCATCTCCTGCGGGTACTCGTCGGTCGTGCTGAAATACCCGGCAATGCCAAGGGGCATCTGGTTGGTGACGAGGATCGTCATCCTGGGATCGTTGTCGATCCCGGGCAGCCGTTCAGAGCCAAACACGCGGCGGTTGGTCCGGTAAATCTGAGATTCGAAAAGCTGGGCAGCCTCGCGCAGTTTGCCCTCATCCAGTGATGTCTCCTGGTCCACATAGAGATAGGCGTGGTCGGTCTTGATGCGCAGCTCGGCATCGATCTGCCAGTATCGCTGCCGCTCCTGGTCTCCCATCCAAAACGTGTGCACGTCACCCACCCCGTACTCTGACGGTTCGCGCACCGCTTCTCGAGTCGCTGGTTCTCCCGTTCCACTCTTCAACTGCCCGTATAATCGCCAGTAATCGGTGTTGGTCGTGGATGTATTGAGGATACGCTGCAGGAGGATCGCGTCCAGCTCTTCCTCGGGCACAAAGTCAGAAAGAGAGGGAGACGCTTCTTGAGGGACATTGGGGACCTCGGAAAGCCAACGGACAGCCAGTGCCGCGCCCACCCCACAGCAACATAGGCACACGAACAGCACAACCAGGGCCAGCACGGCGATTGCCACGCCTGTGGTGACCGTCCGACCCTTTCGCCGGGGCACACCTGCAAACATCTCTCCTCCTGCGGCGCGACGGCAGTCTCAGACAGCAGCATAGCCCCCTCTCTGCTTGCCAAAGCTCCCCCTCGCCAGACGACGACTACCGGGTGCTAGGGGGTCTCGTGCAGGTATCGAACCCAGCTCTGAACAAAGATCGCCTGCAGAAGCGGGTTCACGTGAGGGGGCAACTCGTCCAGGGCCTCCAGGGCACGGCCCGTCATCATTTCCACGTCAGCGATCGCCTTCGCGGGATGCCGCCGACGCAGTGCTTCTTGAACCCGCTCGATCTCTGCGCGCAGCAAGGCCTCATACTGCCGGTCGACCAGTTCGTCCAGCACGCGCCTGTCGAGCAGGCTCCCCGCTCGAAACGGGGCGCGCGCCGACTGTGCCAGTCTGTGCGGCTCAAAGAGGACGCGCCTCTGATCCAGCAGCGAGAACACACCAGGGATCGATGCATAGCGATATGCCTGCCCCTCCCCAACCGCGGCGACCAGGGCCGCGCTCGGCTGCGCTGCCAGCCACGTGCTCACGTCCAGGTAGGGAGGTCCCTGAGGCTCCAGGTCAGAGAAGATAAACCACTCCATCGCCGACGCGCAAACAACCATCTCGATGAAGGGATTGTGCGCTGGATCCAGGGTCTTTAGCGAGATCGAGGCCAGGGCGACCGCATGCAGTAGATCGGGTGAGCTCTCTGCAACCCGTGCGGCGACCGTATACAGCCTGGATCGCAGGCCGTGGATCGCCTGCGGCGTGACGCACGCTTTGCAGAGGCATGCCATCGCCTCCCCGAAGCCAGGTAGGGGGCCGCTTTCTGGATCGAGATGCGCCAACAGCGCGCGCACCTCGTGTGCGTGTCGATCGAGGCTATCCAGCCGCAGGTCAGGGAACTCTGAGACCAATACATCGAACTGCCGCGAGGAGCGCAAAAGCTCCTCTTCGCCCAACCCCTCGATGACCTGCTGGAACAGGCCGTCCATCCGCCGCTCGACCCGCCTCAACTCGCTGATGCGCGCGTCCATCGCGGTCAGTTGTGGCGACAGGCGAGATACCTGTCGTTTCTTCTTGGTCAGGGTCCCTTGGTTCACGGATTCACCTCTGAGATCATTATACCATCCCATGCCCGAGTTGGCAATGCTTAGCCGGTCCCCTCGTTTGCGCAGATACCTTTTTCAGTGTATAATGCGAGCCGTTTGAACGACCAATTGAGGTCCAAAGGAGTCGTCTATGCGTCCCTCACTTCGTAGTGCGATCCTCGTGCTCGTGGTGGGCTGCCTTTTCATAGTCATCGAGCCAGTCGCGCTGGCTACCCCTCCCGAACAGGGGGGAAATCTGTTGGTCAACCCCAGTTTTGAGGGTGATTTTCGCAGCACCAGCGGTTCTTCGTGGGTTTCCGTTGGCTGGAACCCCTGGTACCATCACACCGGCACAGGCAGCAAGTACTATGAGCCAGAGTGGAAGGTGATTCAGCGTCCTCCCAACGACGGCAGTGCCGACATCCGCTCGCGCATACAACAGGGAGATCGCTCTCTGCAGTGGTTTAACACCTTCGCCCTGCACCACGCGGGCATCTGGCAGCGTGTCAAGGTCCCGGCGAACAGCAAAGTCACCTTCTCGATCTGGGTGCAGATCCTGAATGCCCGCGAGACACACTGGGTGAGCGGTCAGATGGTCTCCGGCCCCAAGGACCTCGGCAACTACCAGGTGCAGTGCGGCATCGATCCCACGGGCCGGGAGCCAGCGAGGCAGATTATGCGCCCGCCAGAGAACATCGTTTGGAGTAATTCAGTTTGGGATGCCAACACCAAGGCCCCAGACGGCACCAACCAGTGGGTACAGATCCAGGTGACCACTCAAGCCCAGGGAGAGTACGTCACGGTATGGGTCCAGGGGTGGAACGACTGGTCATTTCGCTATGAAGCCACCTTCGTGGACAATGCGAGCCTGGTCGCTCAGGGTGGAGGACGAGCCTCAGTAGCTCGAGTGGTCGCTCCCATCAAGCCGACCAACACCCCGATCCCGACCAACACGCCGACGCCGACGAATACGCCAACGCCCACCTTTACGCCTACCTTCACGCCGACGCCGACGAATACGCCAACGCCCACCTTTACCCCAACCTACACGCCATCGCCAACGCCCACCAGCAGCCCGACGCCCCTCCCTTGGCCGACGATGACCCCGCGCCCCACGCGCACGCGCGTGGTGATGAACGCCGCAGGGGCTGGACTGACTGGAAGCAGCGTAAGCACGAACGATACGACCACGCTGACCATCGTCGGAGGGAGCTCGATCCTGGCCCTGGCGGCCGGACTAGTTGTGGGAAAAAAGATCGCCAGACGACCGTGAAACCGGCAAGCGAAAGGCCCTGGGAACGTGACAGTTCCCAGGGCCTTTTTTTGTTGGCGCACCCGCCCGATCTCTTCCGGAGCAAGGACACGAGCCCGCTGACCCGAGAGGGACAGAAGACTCTTTGTGTTTTCGATCAAGTTGGATATAATCACCCTATGCTGAGTCGATGGATCTGGAATGCCCTCCGCGGGCTGATCTGGATAGGGATCGCAGTCTACTGCTTGCCACCGCCCCGTGGCATGGTCTTGCTGGGCCCGCAGCAGCAGGTGCAAAGCATCAACCCCAAGATCGGCATCCACACACGTCTCACGGACGAGGTGGAGGAATGGAAGATCAAGAGATCCCTGGAGTTGGTCCGCGAAATGGGCGCGAGTTGGATCGTCGAGTACTTTCCGTGGGGATACTATGAGCCGGAAAAGGGCGTCTACAGGTGGGATCACGCCGACATGGTGATCGCCCACGCTCGCCGCCAGGGGCTCAAGGTGATCGCCCGGGTCGGGTTTGTGCCCGATTGGGCCAGACCTGGCGGCAGCGACGTCTCATACCTGGACCCGGAGCGCTATGCGGACCTGGGCGAGTATGTGCACGCCTTTGTGGAGCGCTATCGGGATCAGGTCGATCACCTGATCGTGTGGAACGAGCCCAACCTGGGCCTGGAGTGGGGGTACCGTCCCCCAGACCCTGCCGAGTATGCGCAGATGCTGCGCGTGACGTACCGGCGGGCCAAGGAGGCGAACCCCAACATCACCGTCTTGGGTGGGGCCTTGTCCCCCACACTGGGCGCTCACGATGCTATGAGCGACCTGGCCTACCTGCAGGGGATGTACGACGCCGGGGCGGCCCCCTACTTTGACGCGCTTGCCGTCCACGCTTACGGCTGGCGACTCCCTCCCGATGAGCCGCCTGAGCCCGATGTGATCAGCTTTTCACGCACTCTGCTACTGCGCGAGATCATGGTGCGCAACGGAGACGACGACACACCGATCGTGATCACCGAGGGTGGATGGAACGATCACCCGCGCTGGACCAAGGCCGTGCACCCTGGACAGCGGGTTGCGTACACCCTTCAGGCATACGATATGGCCTGGAAGGAGTGGGAATGGTGCAGAGTGGCGGCCCTCTGGTCTTTCCGCTACGAGCGCCCATACCCCGGGTACCTGGACTATTTCACCTTTGTCACCGTGGACTTGACTCTCAAGCCGGTGTACCTGGAGGTGCAGCGCTACACGCGCGGGGAGGATGTGCGTGAGTGGCTGGAGAAGTGAGAGGACGGGAATCGGGAAGCAGGCAGACGAACGCCGATGAACGAGCGGTGAGTGACGGAAGGCGAGATGTCTAGACGGAATAAGAAAGGTGCATCACACTGGAGAAAGAGCCAGGGCACGGATCCATACTTCCAGAAGGCAAAGGCCGAGGGATACCGCGCTCGCTCGGCATACAAGCTGCTCCAGATCCAGGAAAAGTTTCGTGTCCTGCGCGCGGGTCAGTCCGTCCTGGACCTGGGAGCCGCGCCCGGGAGTTGGTCGCAGGTCGCTGCCAAGATCGTGGGCAGCACGGGAACGGTGGTCGCCGTGGACCTGCAGGCCATAGAACCAATCCCTCGTGTGACCGCTATCCAGGGAGACATCACCTCTCCGGGAACGCAAAGACAGATGATCGAAGCTGCCGGCGGCCCGGTGGACGTGGTGCTCAGCGATGCGGCGCCAAACACATCCGGCATCAGAGAGCGGGACCACGCGCTCTCCGTCGAGCTGGTGTATGCAGCCCTCGACGTGGCCCGGCAGTCCCTCAAGCCAGGGGGACACTTTGTCGCCAAGGTGTTCGAAGGAGAGGACCTGCCGCCGCTCATCGCTCGCCTACGAGGTCACTTTCCCCTGGTCAAACCGCACTATCCCGAGGCCACGCGGCAGGAGAGCAGGGAGATATTCCTGGTGTGCAAGGGGTTTGCAGGACAAGAGGGTACCCGATCGTGAGAGGTCGGAACACTACACTGCCAGATCAAAAGGCAGGTCACTGATATCGCGTAGCCTCCTGCCCTCAACCAATGTGTTTAGCATATCCATCTGGTCTTCATTGTCGATCTCTGCAATCGCCTCATGCAGTTCGTACAAGGCGAAATGGTATACGCAGTCCATATCGCCTGTCCCCAGCGCAAGGGCTGCAAGGCGCGTGGGAAGAGGCTCTGCAGTGACGGCGACTATGTGAGGCAGATTCCCTTTTCGATTCCTGATCAGGTTTAGAGCCTCAGCTCGGGCATTCTGCGCCCTATCACTTCAAAGAGTCCATTTGCAGGAGATGCTGGCATGCAGAATGGGGTGCGGCTCCTCGAGATTGGCTTCCCGAAGAGGTGTCAGCTTGGCAATAGCCTTCGCTGCATCTACTGATTCCACGTTGATTCACTGTGTCATCTGACACTGGCTCCCTGCAGACGACAATGTCAGGTGCGATGATATAGTCCGTTCCCAGTGCTGATGCTAACTCGCGCTTTCGCGCAACGATGCTCGCCAAGCCGGACAGGTGTTCGTATTGGTCAAACTCTGAGATCGGGCTCTGGGTAGAGTAGAGCCACTTTCCAGGCCGCAAGTGGCACAAGAGTCCGAAAGCCTTCTCGATGTAATCTCTTGTGGCTTGCTCGAAGAGCCGCCCTGCGGTTTGTCCTGTGATCGCTTGCCCTTTGCCAGTACAACCGAGGCGTTCCACAATGCCCCAGGCAATGCGTGAACTGGCGCCGCTAGATCCATCCGCGAAATTGGGGTACGATACCGCCACATTTTGCCCTCTGGCTCCTCTTGCAGAGATCCTTATGATCTCTGTGCAGATGCGACGGTGGTACTCTGCTCGCAACTCAGCAATAGACATGCTTCCCTCTCAGACGGACGGTGTGATCCCAGCCCTCGGCTTGAAGAATCCAATGACATCCTCTTCGTGCATCCTCTGCTGAATCTGCGACTCCAAATCAAGCTCAGAACCGGCCGGCATCATCCTTCGATTGCGATCCAGATGGCGTGTTCCGATCTTGGGTACCTCAAAGCCGATCGCCTTACCTATGTCGGCGAGACACACTCCGGTTTCGGTATCTATGCCTCGCATCGTTGAACTTCCAACCACAACGATGGCGGCCCTGCCAGGCCTGAGCACTCGATACATCTCCAGCAAGACCCGCGTCATCTCCGAGAAATACCTGTGTAGTACAAGACCCTTCTTCTTGTCCAAGCTAGTTACACAAGCAACGACCTCGTGGGCCTTTGGGGATAGTTCTTCGAACTGCATCCCCTGTGTTGCTTCACCCCCAATATACTCCTTGCGCTTGTCCCCAAGATCGTCAATATCGTGCCCCATCCATACCAACGAGAACTTGTGCGCTCGCATATAGTCAATGGCATTGGCCGCATAAGGGGGAGAAGTGACAATGAGGTCCACAGAGCTTTCATCAAGCGGTAGCGCCTGTGCATCTCCGAAGCGAATATGAGACGGTATACCTTCAGTCTTGATCTGCTGTACACTCTCTAGATTCTTGCGAAGCCGTTTCTCAAACTCATCCAGTGCTGAGCGCAATGTTTTGGTCAGGATCTTGATCCGGTGATCCTCACTATCGACCAGATCCTCTCCCAACAGGACTTGACCAGTGTGACTAAAAACCACCTTTGCGCGATGCGGTCGAGTGTGAGCCAGGTCGAACGACAAAGAGACTCCGCCATTCTTGGTGATGATGATCGCAGAGAACACTAGGTCAAAAAAGTCTCTGAGTGCTCTGTCTTCGACTTGCTCTATCGCTTGTCTCAACGCCAGCAACTCCAACTGGGTCTCTGGCGCAAACCAGTAGTCCGCAAACCGACGCGTCTTGGCATCCAAGCGTTGATGCAGAGCACTCCGCAATGTGTCCTGCCTTTCCGCGACCGCCGACCTGGCTATCTCCACTATCTTGTTGCCCTTACGAATGGCCCCCTCTAGATCCACAGGCGTCACTTTCACTCGGGAAACCAATAGCGCGAGTGGATCGATGTCGAAACCGATCGGGCGTCGACTTGCCTGATAGGCTTCCAGAACCGTCGTGCCCGATCCCATCATCGGATCCAAGACAACGTCTCCGGGTGCAGTCAAACCCTCAATGAACCTCTTCGGTAGTTGAGGAGGGAATTTCGCCGGAAAGGAGTGGAGATTGTGTGATGCATATCCACTGCTATGGCCATGGAAATCCAGATCCCCTGAAAGGAGGGCAACAAGATCGTTGAGATAGGCAGCATCTGGTCCACTGTTCTCGGCCCTGCTCGTCACCGAGTAGGATTCATCGATCCCCACCAAACTCAATTGCTCCGGCCTTTCCTTGTCTACAGCGATACGCATCAACCGACTGTAGAACTCATCCTTGTCCTCACTGTAGTGCGCTCTTCGATGACAGTTCGGGCATAGAGCCACAACCCATCGGGGATGATCTGGCCCCCCATCTGATAGGCGGCGAATGTGATGCGGCTCCAGGTAAGGTCGCCCCTTGTTGGTCTTGAATGGTGCCTGCATCCCACAAGCTTCACAACAGCCATCCGCTCGCCTCAGTACATAGGCTCGGAGCTCAGCGCTTCTGCGTCGAACAAGCATCTTTCGCTCTGCGGGATCCCTACCGGCCTCCGCGTAAGCAGTGGCACGCTCTCTGAGAATGCTGAGCGACTCTTCCCAAATCGAACCATCAATATCTTGCTCATCTACTCTGCAGAATTCGTCTATGGGCACCAGTTCAAAGACAATGAGCCGACGATCGTTCCCGTTGGCATCAGGACCGCGACGCTCGTGAAATCCCGTACACACCATCTGTCCCCTATATCGAACGCTGCCTTGACCGACATCTTTGAAAAGATAGAGATCCTTACCATCCACAGTGTGATCGCGGACGGCCCGGTTTCCGCGCACGAAGGACATATCTCCGTGCTGCCCCTCACCGGTGTAGAAGGACAGGTTATCCTCAACCCAACTATCTTGATACCCGTACGAGTGCTCTGTCTCTCCAGTGAACAGCATGATAAAGCTCTGGTGACGCGGCGTGCTGATTCCTCCCCGCTGCTGCCCACCGTATATCCGGTGAAGGTCACGACGGTTGTAGGACCTATCCTGAACAAACATCCCTGATCTCTTCTACGCTTGCTCTCGCCAGCGCGGACACAGTTTCTCGGTGTTTGGCGAGTTGGTCAGGTTGCGCTCGCCCGTCCCGTCCGGGCGAATGACAGAAATGTCCATGTTCTCCCCCAGCACCGGCTTGGGGTAGTACACCAGCGTCCCATCCGGCGCGTACTGGGCAGGCCATACGTCGTGTTTGAAGGAGATCACCATCTTGTAGCCTGCGTGCCCGACGTCGGCCCGGTACACGCTCTGATCGACCGTGAACAGGAAATGGCTGCTGTCGGGTGCCCAGTTGAGGCCGGGGTGGATGTTGAGCGGCCCTACATAGTAGACCTCCAGCATCGAGCCATCGTTCGCCCGGTGCAGGGTGACCGCGTATCCATCTCCTTTGCGGGCGGTGTTGGCCTTGTACTGGCCGTTTGGCGAGGGACAGGAGCCCACGGTGCCAGCGATCGCACACTTGTCGAGCGGTCGCAAGTTGATCGTCTTGCCATCCCCCGTCCTGGCGATCCCCCCTTCTGCGCACGTCGAGTTCTCCCAGTCTGTATCTCCGATCTTGCGCATCCCATCCCAGTTCGGATCGGCGGAATACAGCGCATACCCGCTGCTCTCGCGGACGGTAAAGACGATGCGTCCCGTCTGTCCCGTGCTCGACTCGCCTCCCGGCTGTGGTGCACTGACCTGCTCCGACGAGAACGACAGGTCATCCAGGTAGATATGCCCGCTCTGCGGGCCGCTCCCAGGCCGGTCCAACACGACGCCATAGAAGCGGATGGGATAGTCGATCGCCCCATTGTCCGGACCAAACACCGGCCCCGAGGGCCAGGCCAGGCCAGGCGCTATCGAGCCGGTCATCTGCTGCCAGCCTGCCGGACCGATCTTGCCCATGTGGACCGACCACACCTGGTTCTGGGCGTCCTGAATCCACACGTTCACAAAGTGCCCTGACCCATCCCCATACACCCAGGCGCTGAGGCTCTTGGGCTCTCCGGCGATGCTCGTCAGGTTACGAAACACGACAAAGTCCTGGTCGGTCTGGGGAAAGTCGTAGCTCAGCTTGGCGGAATAGCTTCCTACCTTGACCTGTTCCTGGGTTTGTACGAACTCACCGTAGGGCTGATCCCCCCGTTTCCACGTGCCCCACTGCTCAAAGGAGATCGACTCTACAGGCCCAGTCGGCGGGGTAGTAGGCTTGGGAGTCGGCGGCGGCGGCACGGTGGTCGGCGTGGCTGCTGAGGGAGATGGCAAGGTGGGCGTCTCCGTAGGCGGCGGGACAGTGACTGTCGGAGAGGGCGGAACGTCCGTCGCCGTAGGAGGTGCCCCAACGAGGGTCGCCGTCGCCGAGTCTACAGGCGCAGTCGTCGGCGTGGGCGTAGGAACAAGCACCCGCAGCTCAATCGACTTGCTCGCGCTCATCCCCTCGTTGTAGGCGGTCAGGACAAACAGGGTCATTCGATCCGCAGTGTAGGGAAGCGTCCCCTCCGCGGGCAGCGCAGGGATCACCTCAGAGTTGGCCGCGATCTCGACCTTGGTCGTCCGTCCTCTGACGCGCCAGGACAGCGTGACCTCACCCCCTTGGACTTGCTCCTGAGGGTTGACCTGGAAGCCTTCGATAAAGGGCGCATCAAGAGCCAGGGTGAACGTGGCGCTGGGGGTAGGACCGGCGGTCGTCACGGTCGCGGTACCGGCAACGAGCCGGGTGATGACCGGGCGCAGCAGGATCGCGGCGATCACGACCACCGCCAACCCCCCAAGCGCCAGCAGGCCGAGCACAGGCCACAGCCATTTCGGCCTCGCTGCCTGTGGGGCGGCGCCAGTCGGCGGTGTCTGAGGGTAGGGCATACCCATCGTGGGCGGCTGCTGGAGAGCCGGCGCGGCGCTCGTTGGAGGCCCCTGCTGCAAGGGCAAGGTCGCCGGGGGTACTTGGTGATAACGTGCGTCCCCAGGTGGCGGGGCCTGGCGCGGTGGGGTGACCGCGTACCGCCTATCCCCTGGTGGTGGCCCTTGCCGCTGGGTAGATGCCGCGGCCAAGGTGGCCCCAGGCTCGCCGGCAGCGAACCGTGTGATCGCCATCTCCAGGCTCTGTGCGACATCGCCCGCCCACTCGTACCGTCCGGCAGGGATCTTGGCCATCGCCTTGTGCACCACTGCCTCGATCTCGGGCACGGGCGGCCAATTGGGCAGCGCCAAAGATGGAGGCTCTTCCATGATATGGGCCATCAGGACGGCGTGGGGCGTTGGCTTTTCAAAGGGCACCTCTCCGGCCAGCATGTGATACAGCGTGACGCCCAGCGAATAGATGTCCGTGCGGTGATCGATCGCCTCGCCTTTTGCCTGCTCGGGTGACATGTAGTCAGGAGTGCCCATGATAAAGCCAGTGCGGGTCAGCTTGCTCCCCCCAGAGACCTGCACCAGTCCAAAGTCCATGAGGGTGACGTGGTCGTTCTGGTCCGGATTGACCATGATGTTGCTCGGCTTGACATCCCGGTGGATAAAGCCCCGCGTGTGGGCGTGGTCCAGCGCGTGGGCGACCTGGCGCACGATGCTCAACACGCGCTCTGGAGGGAGGGCACCCGCTTGGGCGCGGAGCTGGCCCAGCGTGCTCCCCTCCAAGAATTCAGACACGATGTAGTGCGTGTTGCCCTCGCTGCCGACGTCATAGATCTCGATCACGTTGGGGTGGCTCAATGCAGCCGCCGAGCGCGCCTCACGCAGAAAGCGCTTCACCAGCTCTATGTCCTCTGCCAGCGAGGGCAGCAGAACTTTGATCGCAACGTGTCGCTGAAGGTGGGTCTGGTATGCCTTGTAGACCGTGGCCATGCCTCCCTTGCCCAGCTCTTCGACGATCTCGTACTTTCCCAAGGTTTTGCCAATCAGATCCACGAGAAGGCCTTTCTGCTTTGCCTATGCGTTGGACGAGGACGATTCTCTGAGACCCGCCGGCCAAGGCCATCTTGGCTGGCGGGACAAAGCCCCGCGACCGCAGACCGGCGCCGCCCTCTACAGGCGATCCAGATCGTCCCTTTCTCTGTTCTCTACCAATCGACGCACCATATCGCGCAGTTGGCGAGACGCGATCGGCTTGGTGACGTGTCCCTGAGCCCCCGCAAGAAACGACCTGTACCGTTCACTCCGCGGAAGCGAGGTCAGCATCACTACCAGCGTGTCGCGCGTGGCCGGGTCGCTCTTGATCTGCCTGCAGATGTCGTACCCATCTATGCCAGGCATCTTGATGTCGAGGAGGAGGACATCGGGTCGCTCTGTGCGGACAAGGTGCAGCGTCTCCAGCCCGTCGTGCGCTGTCAGGACTTTGTGGCCATCCATCTTGAGAAACGCGGCATTCAGCCGTCGGAACGCTTCGCTGTCATCTACGATGAGCACCTTGGCCATACCATCCTATCCCCGACTGGTGGTGCCAGTGTGAACTGCGCCCAGCCCTGAAGCACGCTCGCACACGTTCATTATACACGCTTTTGATGCTCCTCACAAGGGTACAGACGGCAGTTCTACGGCTGTTGCAAAGTCCGAGGAGGGCGCATCCCCCGATGCGCCCGGCTTACTGGCGCACCGTCCCGCATCGGGGGATGCGGCACTCCCCAGTCAAGTCAAGCGACAATGCAACAGCCGTACGGCAGTTCAGCCCTTGATGCAGATCAGCGGCCTGACACGTGCCACCTTGCGGATGATGCCCGTTTCGTGCATCACGTTGACCACTCCTTCGACATCCTTGTAGGCGCCGGGCGCTTCCTCAGCAAGCCCGGAACGGGAATGCCCGCGAATGACGATCCCATCCGCAGCCAGCGTCCTGATCATCTCGTCAGCGCGGAATCTCTTGGTGGCCTGCCGGCGCGAGAGCACTCGTCCCGCACCGTGCAGCGCGCTGCCAAAGGTCTCCCCCATCGCCCGCTCCGTGCCGTGCAGGATGTAAGAGTAGGTGCCCATTGTCCCGCCGACCAGAACGGGCTGTCCGACATCCCGGTACTCCTCTGGCAGCTCGGCCCGGCCCGGCCCGAACGCCCGTGTTGCACCCTTGCGGTGGACGACCACCTTTTTCATCTGCCCGCTGACGCGATGCGTTTCGACCTTGGCGGTGTTGTGTGCGATCTCGTAGAGCGTGGTGATCTCGTCAGGAGGCGTGCCCAACGCGCGGTGAAACGCCTGCCGGGCCAGATGTGCCAGGGCCTGACGGTTGGCAAATGCGCCATTGATACCGCAGCACACCGCTGCTAGATAGCGCTTTCCTTCCGGGCTGTTGATCGGCGCGCACACCAGCTCCCGCTCGCGAATGGGAATGTCATACTTGCGGCTGGCGGCCTCGAGCACGGACAAGTAATCCGTACCGATCTGGTGGCCCAGCGCACGGCTGCCTGAGTGAATGCTGATCAGGATCTGATCCGGGAAAATCCCATAGGTATCGGCGACGTGCGAATCATAGATCTCTTCGACCCACTGCACTTCCAGGTAGTGGTTCCCTGAACCCAGGGATCCGATCTGGGCCAGCTCGCGCTCCTTGGCCTTGTGGCTGACCGAAGCCGGGTCGGCCCCCGCGATCCGACCTCTCTCTTCGACATAGTCCAGATCGCCTGGGATACCGTACCCGCGCCGCATGACCCACTCTGCGCCCTCTATGAGCAGCTCGTCCATTTCTCGCATTGTCAGGCGGATGTCGCCCTTGGACCCGAGGCCAGCGGGCACGGTGTGGAACAGGGCATCAGCCAGCTTTTCCTTCTCAGGCTCCACCTCGTCGCGATGCAGCAAGGTACGCAGGGTACGAACGCCACAGTTGATGTCATACCCGACGCCCGCCATGCTGACCACGCCCTCTTCCATGTCGAACGCGCCCACGCCACCGATCGGAAACCCATACCCAGGGTGAACATCCGCCATCGCGAGCGAGGCCTCCTGGATGCCCGGCATACAGGCCACGTTGACGATCTGCTGGAGCGCGGACCATGCTTTGCCGTCTTGGACCTCCCGCGCCAGCTCGCGAACGCCCTGCTCATCGGTGTAGATGCGTCCTGGCACACGCATGTCCCCCTGCCGTACCACCTCCCAGACAAACGGTGCGATCTGGCGAATCTTGATTTGATCTCGGACCTGGATCTCTTTCATCTCATCTCTCCCTGCAAGACTCTGGACCGGCAAGTCTCCGCGATCCTATTATACCACAAAAGGGGACCATTCTCTCGTTCGACAGGAGCGCGCTTTCGGGGGGAAGCGGTTCTCTCCTCCGCGCGCGGAGTGGAGACATGGCGAGGGCCAAGCAGAGACCTGACCTTCGGGCAAGCGCCTGTCACCTGGTGTAGGGATACCCGGGCAAAGGATACACCCTCGCTGATGGCCTGGCGGAGTGCCGCTGAAGGACCTTCACGGGTGGATCCGGACCATCTCGGGCGAGATGGCGCTTTGCTGACGCTGGCAGCCCTTCCCGGCTAGGATGCCAGGCCCAACCACTCTGCGATCTTGGCCCAAAGGGGAGGCCCTATCACCAGCAACCCCACGATCGCCGCGATCAAGGAGGTGACCAGCACTGCGCCGGCTGCCACGTCCTTGGCGACCTTGACCAACGGGTGATAGTGGGGTGTTGCCGCGTCCAGCGCAGCCTCAGCTACGGTATTGAACATCTCGGACACAAGGACAAAGCCGATCGTCAACCCCAGCACGGCCCACCGCATCCACTCCAGGCCCAGGTACAGCCCCGCGGCGATGACCGCCAGGGCAGCAAAGAGATGGATCTGCATATTCCTCTGGGTTTTGACCACATAGCGAAAGCCATCCCACGCGTGTCCAAAACTGGCACTCAGCGTAGTGGGCGAGCGAACGGCAGGTTCTCCCCGGTCTGCTGTCTCTGCGCGGGACGAATCATCCATCTCGTTTCTTCCCCAGCGCGGCCAACGCGGCATCCTGCCTGGCCCACATCAGGGCTTCCTCTTCGGGCGTCGTGTGATCATAGCCCAACAGGTGCAGAACGCCGTGAACAGTAAGCAGCTCGAGTTCAGACTCCGTGCCGTGCCCTTGGTCGATGGCCTGTTCCTGAGCGCGAGGTAGAGACAGGACCACATCACCCAGGTAAGGAGGCTCTTCCTGAGGGGTGACAAACACGTGTTCGGTCGGTTCCTGGCCAAAGGAGAGCACGTCTGTCGGAGCGTCAACGCCCCTGTACTTCTCGTTAAGCGCTTGGATCTCCCTGTTCCCGGTGACCACGACGGTGAGCGACGCATCTGCCGGCGCCGACTCGATTTCCAGGACAGTGCCGGCAGCCTGCCGAAAGAGACCTGCGCTCACCTGACCCCTAAACTGGGGGCGAATCAGCACCTGGATCATCGTCATCCCCTCTCGACTCTGCCACAACGACCTGCTCCTGTGTCACCGACGTCTCCGCCTGGACATCGCTCTGTTCCCTGCCTCCAATGGTCGCCGGCAAAGCAGAGAGATCCTCCTCCGGCAGCAGTCCCATTTCCTGTTTTCCGCTGGGATAGCGGATCCGGGTATGGAACACGCCCTGCAGCGTGTCGATAAACGAGGACCCGATGACATCGATCTCGCGAAGCGTCAGCGGCGAGTTGTCCAGTTCTCCGGTCGATATCTTGCTGGCGATGATGCGCCGGATCAGGCGCTGCAGCGACTCAAAGTCCTGAGGACGGACACTGTGCATAGCCGCCTCACAGCTATCGGCCACCATCACGATCGCCGATTCCTTGGTCTGTGGTCGAGGGCCATAGTGCCGGTACTTTTCCTTATCGACGTTCTCCTCCCCATATTCCTGGACGGCGTGGTGGTAAAAGAACCCGATCATGGTCGTACCGTGATGCTCGGTGATGAAGGCCTGGATGACGCGAGGCAGCCGGTACTTGCGAGCCAGTTCGAGGCCATCCCTGGTATGGCTGCGGACGATTTGAGCGCTCGTCTCTGGGTCGAGCAGGTCGTGCGGATTGGGGCTGTCCATCTGGTTTTCTGCAAAGAAATAGGGACGCAAGGTCTTGCCGATATCGTGGTAGAACGCGCCCACCCTGGTCAAGAGTGCGTCGGCATCGACCGCCTCCGCCGCCTGCTCGGCCATGTTTCCCACCATGATGCTGTGATGATAGGTCCCCGGCGCCTTGAGCATCAGCTCGCGCATCAGTGGGTGTGTGGGACGCGAGAGATCCATCAACTGCAGCGTGGTGGTGATGTTGAACAGGATACCCAGTAAGTAGTATCCCCCCAACGCCAGGATAGCGGCGAGGGCCCCGTTGGCGACACCGGTCAAGACAGACCATCCCAATTGCAGGGTGCTCGGGTCATCGCCAAACAAGGTAAAGAGGGCGATCACAACCATGTTCGAGAGCATCACGTACAACCCGGCCCAGACAAAAGTGTTGATCCGGTTGGCACGGCGCAGCGCGAAAATGCCGATCAATCCACCGGCCAGCTCGTACAGGAAGAGGTCTGCCTGCCCACCCGCCATATACCCCACGATCAAACAGAGGATGAGATGAGCGACTAGTGCCAGTCGAACGTCAAAGAGCACAGCGACCAGCATGCCCAGCGTGGCGAGGGGTGCGAGGTAGGGCTGCATCACTGGCGGGGACAAGCCCCACCTGGCCAGCAGTGCAAAGAGGACCATAAGAAGAAACATCAGCAGCAGGTGATGCCACCTGTGCACCAGCATCGGGTTGTTGTGCCACAGGTAGAACGACATAGAAGCCGCCAGGACAAACAGGTACAGGAACGTCGCGCTCACTCTGAGCCAGTCGACTTGCGGGTTGCGCAGTCCCAGGGCGTCCAAGGCTTCGATGTCCCTGGTTGTCACGATCTCGCCGCTGCGAATGATGATCTCGTTCTCCTCGAGAACGCGGACCTGCGGTTCGACGCTTTCCAGGGCTGCCTGCTTGGCTGCTTCGCTGGACTCGGGATTGTACACGCGGTTGGCCTTGACCAGCGCTTTGACGATCTCTTCTTCGATGGCCGTCTGAGGCTCACTCAACTCGAACGATATGCGCGCCCGAACACCGCGTCGATGGGTATCCTCATCTCCCTCCCTGATCTCTTCGCTCATGACCTCGCCGAGGACCTGGCGCGTGTCTTGCTGCACAGCCTTCCACTCGCTGTCGTCAAGCTGTAGGGTGTAGCTGATGGCCTGGGGAGAAAGCGCGACGCCCTCAATGCCTTCCAGGTAGCGCCGCTGCTGCTCGGGGGAAGCGTACGGGTCAGCACGCACGGCTTCGATGAAACTCAGGATCTGCTGGGCCCGGTTGACCTGGCCGCGCCCTACCTGGCGGTCCAGAAGATCGTATACGGGTTTCACATCGGCCAGCACCCGTCCGACTTCAGCCTTGGTGAGGATGTCGCTCTCGAACTCAATCCGGCGCGGTGCAGCGATATCCTCGCTAGCTGCCTGCCCCGCCTGAATGGCCACCCGTCGCATCAGCAGCAGGTCCCAAGAGAGGACAAACCCCACCCCGGCTGTCAGGAGCAGCGTGAACAAAGAGAGATATAGCCGGACCCGCCATCCAAACTTGTCGCGCCGATCGGCCAATTGAATACTCCTTACACGCGCCGACCGCTCAAGGCGCAGAGTCGGGCTAGGCTGTCGCGCTGGTCAACAGGCCTCGCACGACCTCACTGACCATCCGCCCATCCGCCTGGCCCTGTACACGGGGCATCAGCACGCGCATGACCTGTCCCATCTGCTTCGGTCCTGAGGCCCCCGTCTCCGCAATCGCCTCGCGGGCTAGCTCAACGATCTCTTCACGGCCCAGTGCGCGCGGCAGATACTGGTTCAAGATCTCGATCTCGGCGGCTTCTGCGGCGACCAGGTCGTCCCGTCCCGCCTTTTCATACTCGCCGATCGAGTCTCGACGCTGCTTGACCTCTTTGCTCATGACAACGATCGCTTCATCATCGGTCAGGTCCGCATTCTTTTCCACCCGCGCGTTCTTGAGGGCTGCCAACGCCAGGCGAAGGGCACCCTTTCGCACGGCATCCCGCTCGCGCAAGGCGTCTTTCAGATCAGCCATCAGTTGATCCTGGATACTCATGCACTTCCTCCTCTACACTGGACGACTCTCCGGCAAAGCCCGATAGTGACCTTCTCGGGCCAAATGGGGCCATCAGCGAGCAGCGAATCGCCGGTGCCTGCGCAGTGCGGACACGATCTCGCGTCCGTATTCACTGCGCTCCCATTCATTCAGGATACCCAGAGCATCCAGCTCTTCCAGCGACGTCGGGTCGTGTCGGGCCAAGATATGCAGGACACGGTTTGAGAGCACAACATCAGATTCGACGCCTCTGTCTTTGGCACGGTTCTTGCGCCACTCCCGCAAGGCCTCATACCGATCGGAGGTCTCGTCGTCTGGCCGGTCGTTGCGCCTGCGCGCTGGCCTCTTGGGAAGGGGGTCCCGCAACCCCTGCTCGATGACGGACAGCAGCAGCCGCCGCTCTCTGGGCGGCAGAAGACGAGGGATGCCCCTGATTCGGCCCAGCTCGGCGAGAGAGGAGGGGCGTCTCTGGCTCAGAGCAACGAGAACGTCATCGTTCAAGACCTTGAAAGAAGGCCGGTCCAATGCCTGCGCGCGCTCATCCCGGTAGATGTATAGCGCGCGCAGCACCGCCCAACCCACCCCGTCCAGGTCTCTGGCTCGCTTGATCCCCCAAAACCCGTCTGGGTCGAACTGCCTACCGTTCCACTTGCTCCTGGTCACGCGGTCAAACGCAGAGCGCGCCTCAGCAAGCCGGTTCTGGGCTTGGAGCTCATCCAGCAGCGTGTCGCGCAAGGGGAGCAAGAAATGGGTATCCAGCCGCGCATACTCTAGCTGATCCGTGGAAAGGGGACGTCTTCCCCAATCGGTTCGCTGCATTCGCTTGTTCGTCAGCACACCGAACCGCTCCTCTAGCAGGGAACCCAGTCCGTATCGCGGCCAACCCACAATGCGACTGGCAATCATTGTGTCGAACAGGTTGGCGAATTCGAACTGGTAGTCTCGGCGCAGGACCCTCACATCATATTCGGCAGCGTGGAACACCTTCTCTACGCCCCGATCAGCGAACACTGCCCTCAGTGAGGACAGGTCTTCCACTGCGAACGGATCGACCAGGTAGTCCTCGCCCGGCACGGAGAACTGGATCAGGCACACGCGCTCTGTGTAGGCATACAGGCTGTTCGACTCGGTATCCACGGCCACGGCAGGTTCCAAAAGCAGCCGCGATCGCATCTCCTCCAAGGCCTCTTTGGTGTTGATCAGGGTCAGTGGCGGCAAATTGTGTACGTATCTGCTCATAAGCAGACATTATAGCATAATTCCGACGCTTGTAAAGCGCAGTGAGTAGAGGCGGAGACTGGCCCAGCACTCAATCCCTCCTCGGACCGGACGAGGGATGCTCCTGTCCGAGATGGCATTTCGATTGCATGCTTTCGAGGCCAGAGAGAAGGTCACGCAAAACGAGGCCCGATCCGCGATTGGATCGGGCCTCGAATGCACGTCTCACGTCGCGCTGGGATGCTAGCCCCCCGTGCCGCTCTCCTCGGGCGGGGTCGGTCGGCCGCGCGGCTGCCCGACAGCCGCCCCTGCTGCACAGTGAGCGATGTGGCGTCCTGCCTCCGCGTCCCCTCCCAACCCATAGACCACGATCTGGCTTC
Source organism: Anaerolineae bacterium (assembly GCA_016783145.1). Classification (GTDB taxonomy): domain Bacteria; phylum Chloroflexota; class Anaerolineae; order JAFGEY01; family JAFGEY01; genus BS750m-G44. The sequence continues at coordinate 13,637 of JADHXD010000008.1, read as the reverse complement.
CTTCCTCGCGTCCGATGCGCTCCAACACATTGAGCCGGTACAATTCCATCGCCTGGGGGCCCATCCATTCAGCAGCGAGTTGGTACTGCTTGGACACCTCCAGCTCGGCCTCGGCCTCAGCGATCTTGGCGCTCGCCGCTCGCTCTGACTGGGCGCGAACGCTCAATTCCTGGATCAGGTCTGCCGGCACGTGCACGTCGGTGATCTCGACCGAGGAGACATCCACGCCAAACTTCTCCGCCGCCTGGTCGATGATCTGCTTCAGGTTCTGCGCCACCAGATCGCGCTGGCTCAGCAGCTCGGATAGCTCCAGCGTGCCGATGGTGTCCTTGAGCGCGCTGTTCGCCGCCAGGTACACCGCTTCCGCGTGGTTCTGCACCTTCAGGGCTGCGATGCGGGGATCCTCCACCCGCCAAAAGATGACCGCTTCACAACCGACCGGCACGTTGTCCCTGGTCAGGGTCTCAGCCGCCTTGATCACGTGTGTCTGGATGCGCATATCCAGGGTCATTGCGGCGGACTGGTAGTACGGAGGATACGGGATCACCCAGGACCTGCCCGGCCCGCGCACACCTACGAACTCGCCGAGCTTGAGCACCACCACGCGCTCATACTCTGGAATGATGTACAGGCAGCGGCTCAGCATGCTGGATACGGACATGGCCAAGATAACGGACACGATAGCCCAGGGCGTCACGCAGATCGCGCCCGCGTTGTCCGACACCGTGCGGATGATGGACCAGAGCAGCAGGCCGAGCAGGCCCATCACGATAGACACTACGACAAAGGTCGCCACCCAGATCAGCAATCGCATCACGCTCTGCACCTGGTTGAGCGTGCGGGGGGCGGTCGATCCACTCCAAGTCTGCCGGGTTGACATCGCCATCTCCTTTTCTATGTGCTCGATTGGTCAGTGCTCACAGCATACCACATCCCGGTCACGTATTCCTGACCGGACGCTGACAGGTATGGCACAACAAAGGGAAGGTCGATCCTTCAGTCAGAGCGCACTGGTCCCTACCGGTACACGATCAGGCCCAGCACTGCCGCCCCCAGGATCGTCAGTGCTGGATGCACGTTGAGAAAGGTGACCGCAGCAAAGGCCACGACCGCGATCAGACCGGTGTGCCAGTTCAGGATCGATTTGTCGAACACGGTGTACACCGTATAGGCAAGCAGGGCGACCACCACCGGGCGCACAGCGGTGAGCATGGCCTTGGCGTAGGGCATATCCTTGAAGCGCAGGAACAGTGTGCCCAAGACCATCATCAACGTCAGCGAGGGCCAAAGCATGCTGAACAGGGCCCAGATCCCCCCAGCCCAACCCGCGATCTTGTAGCCGACAAACATCGTCATCTTGGTGGCGATGGGTCCAGGGAGTGTATTCCCCATGGCCAGGGTATCGACAAACTCCTCCTCCGTCATCCACCCCCGGCTCTCGACGACCTCTTCCTGGATCAGCGGGATCATCGCCGGACCTCCGCCATATCCCAGCACGCCGATCTTGGTAAAAGTGAGAAACAGGTTCAAATAAGTCCGCAACATTTCTCCCCTCTCTGTGCATCTCGAAGGACCAAGAACCCACAAGCCCTTACCTTGCGTGCTCTCCGAGGCCGTCGCATGAGCGATCGGTCCGACGTCTCACTCTGATGAAGCCGCTGCCAATGCCTGCCGCAAGTCCGCCAGGATGTCCTCTGCCGCCTCGATGCCCACGGACATCCGCACCAGCCCATCACCGATACCTACCCTCTCCCGGTCCTCAGCCGTCAGGGTCCGGTGCGAGGAATGGGTCGGATAGAGCACCAGCGAATATACATCGCCCAGCGTCGTGGCCGGCAAGCAAAGCCTGAGTGCCTCAAAGAAACGGAACACCTTGGACTGGCCCGCCTTGAGCAGCTCAAAAGCGACCATCCCGCCATACCCCTGCCCTCCAAAGAGCCGCGTCGCCAGGCTGTGCTGTGGGTGATCGTGCCGGCCGGGGTAGATGACCCGAGTGATCCCACCCATTCGAGCCAGACCGTTGGCCACCTGCAGGGCGTTGGCGCAGTGCTTGCCCATCCGCAGGGGAAGGGTCTTGAGCCCACGCATCAGCAGCCAAGCCTCTTGTGGCCCCAGGTTTCCGCCCGTGATCTTGAGTACCTCTTGGATCGCCTCCCGCCGCTCCTCTGAGGCGAGGACGACTCCTCCCAGCGCATCTCCGTGCCCGCCGATGTACTTGGTCGCGCTATGGACCACCACGTCCGCGCCCAGGGTCAGCGGTCGGCACAGGTATGGGGTGGCAAAGGTGTTGTCCACCACCAGGGCTGCCCCATACGCGTGAGCGATCCGGGCCAGGGCGGGGATATCCGCTACCTTGAGCAGCGGATTGGAGACCGTCTCCACAAACAACACGGTTGGCCTGACCTGCGCGCATGCGGACTCGACCTCGGCCAGATCAGAAATGTCCACAAAACGAACGTCCACTCCCTGGGAAGTCAGGAGCTTGCCGAACAGGGCATAGGTCGCTCCATACACGTCTCGCGCGACGACGGAGGCGCTTCCAGCTTTCAGGCCCAGCCCCAGGAGTGTGGCATGGATGGCCGCCATGCCCGAGCCAAAGGCCACGGCCGATTCAGCCTCTTCCATCGCCGCCACAGCGTGCTCAAACGCGGTCACAGTCGGGTTGCCATAGCGTGTGTAGACGTACCCCTCCCGCGTCCCGCCAAAGATGGCGTCCAGGTCGTCCATATCATCATAGAGGTATCCAACGGACGGGTAAACGGGGGTCACAACGGGCACATAGTCGGGACGCGGCATGCGCTCTCCCGCATGTACGGCTCGCGTGGCGAAATCCATTCGCTTCCATTCGTCTTTCACGTGTATCCTCTCCGGTCGAAAATCCATTAGCCCCCAACCGGCGTATTATACCACACTGTCTCGACCGTGCAACGGAGTCCGCGCCACCACCGCAACGGCACACGCCGAGCTGCGGACAGCTCGGCGTGTGAACCTTATGCTGGCGGATGGACCACCACCGCCCCACAATCAGGGCTGCAGACCGATACTCGCACGTCGTGCAGCACCCTGCCTGCATCTCTGCCGCCCCGTCGTAGCCCGGACGGAACAGGACAGGGACAGGCGAACCTACGTTCGGAGCAGCGATCCAATGAACGCACGAGCGGCCTTCACCGGGTCTTTGCTCGTGCCCACAGCTTTGACCAATGCACTGCCCACGATCACGCCGTCGGCGATGCCGGCGACCCGCGCTGCCTGCGCCGGAGTGCTGATCCCGAATCCCACTGCCAGGGGCAGATCGGTCACCGCTCGCACACGCGCCACAAAGGCCTCCAGGTCAGGAGGCAGGCGATCGCGCGCCCCGGTGACCCCGACCAGGGAAACGAGATATAGAAAGCCACTGGCCCTCTCAGCCACGTAGCGTATGCGCTCGTCTCCCGACGTGGGCGCAAGCAAAAAGACCATGTCGATCCCACTCGCACGGAGGATCGTCCGCAGGCTGTTCGATTCTTCCGGAGGCAGATCGGGCACGATCACACCATCGATCCCCGAAGCCGCCGCGCGGCAGGCAAAGCGTTCTATGCCCATCTGCAGGATCGGGTTATAGTAACCCATCAGCACAAAGGGCGCCACCGTTCCCCTGGCTCGCAGCGCTGCCGCCTGCTCCAGGCAGAGAGCCAAGGTCATGCCATTCTCAAGCGCCCGCTGCGAGGCGGCCTGGATCGTCGCCCCATCGGCAAGCGGATCACTGAAAGGCACCCCCAGTTCCACCAGGTCAGCGCCGGCTGTGACCAGCGCGGGGATGAGCGCCAACGCGCTCTCTCGCTCTGGGTATCCGATCGTCAGGTACGGCATGAGCGCCGTCCGGCCTCCGCTCCGCAAATGCTCAAATGTTTCCGCGATCCGGCTCATTGTCTCTCTACCATCCTCCTGCACGCGCCGCGCGCACGGCCGGCGCTGCCCTACACCTTGACCCCCAGCGCGGTCGCCACGGTATGCATGTCCTTGTCGCCGCGCCCACTGACATTGACGACCATCAACTGGTCTGGTTGCATGCGTGGTGCGCGCTTGATGGCCTCAGCCACGGCATGCGCGCTCTCCAGTGCCGGAATGATGCCCTCAAGCTCGCTCAATCTCTGCAGAGCGTCTAGCGCTTCATCGTCTGTGGCATAGGTATACTCGGCGCGCCCCATATCCCGCATCCACGCGTGCTCCGGACCCACCGCCGCATAGTCGAGCCCCGCCGAGATGCTGTGCGTCAGCGCGATCTGGCCATCCCTGTCTTGCAGGACGTACGTCTTTGTCCCGTGGAGCACGCCCAAGCGGCCCAACGCGGGGTCCGAGAATCGAGCCGCGTGACGCCCGCTCTCGATCCCGTATCCGCCGGCCTCCACGCCGACAAGTCGGACATCCTGCTCTGCCAGGAACGGGTAGAAGAGGCCGATGGCGTTTGACCCCCCGCCCACGCAGGCCACGAGCAGGTCGGGCAGGCGGCCTTCAGCCTCCTGCATCTGCTGGCGCACTTCGTCGCCAATGACCCGCTGCAGGTCGCGCACGATGCGTGGATAGGGGTGCGGCCCCAGCGCCGATCCGAGCAGATAGTGAGTCGTACGCACGTTCGTCACCCAGTCCCGGATAGCTTCATTGATCGCGTCCTTGAGCGTGCAGCTTCCCGAGTCCACCGCCCGCACCTCCGCCCCGAGCAGCCTCATCCGGAACACGTTCAGCTTTTGCCGCTCGATATCGGTCGTGCCCATGTAGACCACGCACTCCAATCCGAGCAGCGCGCAGACCGTCGCTGTCGCCACGCCGTGCTGCCCGGCCCCGGTCTCGGCCACGATGCGCTGCTTGCCCATCCGCGCCGCCAGCAAGGCCTGCCCGAGGGCATTGTTGATCTTGTGCGCCCCCGTGTGCGCCAGGTCTTCGCGCTTGAGATAGATCCGCGCCCCACCCAGGGCGTCGCTCAAGCGGCGCGCCAGCGTCAGCGGAGTGGGGCGGCCCGCATACTCGCGCAGCAGGCGATCCAGTTCGCGGCGGAACTCGGGATCGGCCATAGCCTGATCATAGGCTTCCTCTAACTCGCGCACGGCAGGCACGAGTATCTCGGGAACAAACGCGCCACCGTACGCGCCATAGTACGGACCATTGGGAAAAGTCTTGGAAGACATCACATCCTCATCCTATACGCTCACGCTGATGCTCTGGCCACGGTCCTCGATGGTCGTTCAGCATCGGCCGCTCGCACGGCCTCGACAAAGGCACGCACGCGTGCGTGGTCCTTGATCCCCTTGGCGCGTTCCACGCCGCTGGAGACATCCACTCCCCACGGCCATATCTGGCAAACGGCAAGCCGGACCGACTCTGGCGTCAGCCCGCCAGCAAGGACCAGCCGGACCCGGCTGGCAAGCCACTGCGCCACGTCCGTATCGGTGCGCAGGCCAGTGCCTCCGAACTGCCCTGGATGGTAGGCATCCACCAGGAGCTGGGGCAGCCCCGGGACATCCAGCGCGGCCACGCAGTAGGCCGCCAAAGCCGATGTGGCGTCATCGAGCGTCTGCGGTCGAATGGCCTTGAACGCGCGAGGGCTGAGCGACTGCACCTCGCTGGGAGATTCGTCCCCGCTCAACTGAGCCAGATCGAGGCCCGTCCCGTCGAGCACCGATCGCACATGCTCGACAGGCTCGTTCACAAAGACCCCTACGCAGTGCGGCGCGCGCGCGCCGTATGCCTCCCGGACCGAGCGCACGATGCCTCCGATGCGCTCAGGGGGGACAAACCGCGGGCTTGGCGGGTAAAGAATGAAACCCAGCAGGTCCGCCCCGGCCTCAACGGCACATCGAGCGTCCTCCACGTTGGTGATGCCGCAGATCTTGATATAGGTCAAGACGTCATCGCCTCCTGGTCCGGATAGCAGGGACCTCTGGCCCTGCACGACCCGAAATGGTACCTCCAGTCGGTTCGGATCCCGCTCATCCGGCCAGCAGCTCCCGTACCTTGCGTGCGGTGTCCGGAGCGCGGACGAGCGATTCGCCGACCAGCATCGCATCTGCGCCGATCTCGGCCAGGCGCGCAACGTCGTCCTGTGTATGCACGCCACTTTCGGCAACCAGGATGACGTCGGCTGGGACAAGGGGACGGAGGCGGGCCGTGGTCTCCAGGTCTACGCGAAACGTACGCAGATCGCGGTTGTTGACCCCGATGATGTCTGGCCCCACTTGGAGCGCGCGTTCGAGTTCAGCCTCGCTGTGTACCTCGACCAGGGCACACATGCCCAGCGCGCGGGTCAACTGGTAGAGGCCCAGCAGCTCATCGTCGCCGAGCGCGGCAGTGATCAGCAAAAGAGCGTCTGCGCCAGCGGCTCGCGCCTCGTAGACCTGGTATGAGTCCAGGATAAAGTCCTTGCGCAGCACCGGCAGGCCGACGTGCTTGCGAACAGTTCGCAGGTCATCCAGGTCGCCCTGAAAGAAACGCCGGTCGGTGAGCACGCTGATCGCCGCCGCCCCGCTGATCTCGTACTCGCGAGCCAGGGTCACCGCGTCCAGGTCAGCGCGGATCAGGCCCTTGCTCGGCGACGCACGCTTGATTTCAGCAATCAGCGAAACGCCCGGAACACGCAGCGCAGCGACCAGGTCCCTGGGTGCTGGCGCCTCAGCCAGCCCTCGTCTCACATCCTTAATGGTTCGGGTCCGCTTGGCGCGATCGACTTCGATGCGCTTCCAGCGGAGGATTCCGTCGAGAATAGTTCCCGATTCCATCGCGTGAGCGCTCACTCGGCGACACGCTGGCTAAAGGCGGTCAGGGCCTCGAGCTTTTTCAGTGCGGCGCCGCTGTCGATGCTGTGCGCTGCCTTTGATATGCCCTCGTTCAAGTCGGCGGCGGCTCCACCCACCAGGAGCACCGCTGCGGCATTGAGGAGCACGGCGTCGCGGCGCGGGCTCCGGTCCTCAGCAGCAAGCACCGATCGCATGATGCGCGCGTTCTCCTCCGGATCCCCTCCCCGTAAGTCCTCGAGCTGCGCGCGCGCAAAGCCCAATTCACGTGGGTCCAGCATCTCGGTTACGACGTGCCCGTTCGCAGGGCCGACGCCAAAATGACTCACTTGGTTGGGACCCATCGTCGTCAGTTCGTCCAGTCCATCGTAGCCGTGAACTACGTAAGCGGACCGGCTTCCCAGCTCCTGCAGCACACGCGCCAACGGAGCGGTGAGCGAAGCATCGTAGACACCAAGGAGCTGCGCGCTCGCTCCAGCCGGGTTGGTGAGCGGTCCCAGGATATTAAAGATCGTGCGCACGCCCAGTTCACGGCGCGGGCCGATGGCATAGCGCATAGCAGGATGGAACTTGGGGGCAAAAAGAAAGCCGATGCCCACCTCATCGATCGCCTGTGTGACCTGTGCAGGCGTCAGGTCAAGGCGAACGCCGAGCGCTTCCAGCACATCGGCGCTGCCCGAACGACTGCTGACGCTCCGGTTGCCGTGCTTGGCGACGCTCAGTCCCGCTCCTGCTGCCACAAAGGCCGTCGTCGTGGAGATATTAAAGGTCCCTGCACGGTCCCCTCCGGTACCGCAGGTATCCACCACGTTCGCGCACGCCGGGCGTATCGACACCGCCGCACGCCGCATCGCGCGAGCGCAGCCAGTGATCTCATCCACCGTCTCCCCCTTGGCACGTAGAGCCACCAGGAAGCCAGCGATCTGGGCCGGCGTGGCTCCACCGGTCATCACCTCATCCATCACAGTCTCTGCCTGCTTGGCCGACATCGACTGGCCCTCCAACAATTGGCTTATCGCCTCGCGGATCATGGCACCCTCCTCGTATCTAGTACTGTGTCAGGAAATTCTTCAGGATGTCTTTGCCGTGCTCGGTCAAGATGGACTCGGGATGGAACTGTAGACCGATCGCCGGCGACTCTCTGTGCTTGAGGGCCATCACCTCGCCCTCTCTCGTGAACGCAGTCACCATCAAGCAGTCGGGCACTGGCTCGCGCACGATCAAGCTGTGATAGCGCGTGGCCTCGAACGGGCTGGGCACACCGCGAAAGATGCCCCCGCCGTGATGGTAGATCGGGCTGGTCTTGCCATGCATCAGGCGCGGCGCCCGGTCTACCGTGCCCCCAAAGGCAGCACCAATGCACTGGTGACCCAGGCAGACCCCCAGGATAGGGATTGTACGATGGAACCGCCGGATCACATCGATCGAGACCCCTCCGTCTTCCGGTTCTCCTGGCCCTGGCGAGATGATGATGTGGCTGGGGGCCAGTGTCTCGATCTCTTCGGTCTGGATGGCATCATTCCTGCGCACCATCAGGTCAGCGCCCAGCTCACCCAGGTACTGCACCAGGTTGTACGTGAACGAATCATAGTTGTCTATGACCAGAATCATCTTGTCCTCCCTTTATGTTGGTGGGTGAGCAGACCGGCAAGGCGAAAATGGAGACAGCTCGCAGCTATGTTCACAGCCCGCCTTCCGCCATCTCGATGGCCACACTGAGCGCCCGCGCCTTGTGGAGCGTTTCCTCCCACTCGCGCACTGGGTCGCTGTCGGCAACGATGCCCGCGCCGGCCTGCAGATAGGCTACATCGCCCTGCATGACGATGGTACGGATGGCGATGCAGGTGTCCATGTTCCCGTTGAATCCAAAGTACCCCACCGCGCCTGCGTAGGGGCCCCTTCTCACACCCTCCAGCTCCTCAATGATCTCCATCGCCCTCACCTTGGGCGCACCGCTTACCGTGCCCGCTGGAAAGGTCGCCCGGAGCAAGTCGTAGGCATCTACGTCCTCGCGCAACTGCCCTGTGACGTGGCTGACCAGATGGATGACGTGCGAGTAGCGCTCGGTGGCCAGCAGTTCGGGCACGTGCACCGTACCATACTCGCACACGCGGCCCAGGTCGTTGCGCCCCAGGTCCACGAGCATCACGTGCTCGGCTCGTTCCTTGGGGTCGGACATCAGATCGGCCTCCAGTTCCCGGTCCTCTCTCTCGTCTTTACCCCTTGGGCGCGTGCCTGCGAGAGGGCGCACCTCTGCCGTGCGCCCTTGAGAGCGCACCAATACCTCCGGAGAAGAGCCGATCAGGGTGAGCGGCGGTTCACCGCCGAGGTCGAGGAAGAACATGTAGGGAGAGGGATTGAGACGCCGCAGTGCGCGATAGATGCTGAATGGATCGGCCTTGGTCGGGCGGATCAACCGCTGAGAGAGAACGACCTGGAAGATGTCGCCAGCTCGGATGTACTCCTTGGCACTGCGCACCGCGTCCTCAAACTGCTCTCGAGACACGTTCGCGGTGAGGGGAGCCTCCGACTTGCCGGATGGCGCTGGCAAGGGAGGCAGCGGGATCCGCATCTGCGCTTCGACCTCGTCCAGGCGGGCGATGGCCTGGTCGTAGGCCGCGTCCAGGTCGGTTCCTGGCTGCACAGGCGCATTCGCGCACACCAAGAGCCGGTGCCGCACGTGGTCAAAGATCGTCAGCACATCGGTGACAAGCACGTGCATATCGGGCAGATCCAGTTCGTCGCGCGAGGTCTCGGGCAGGCGCTCAAAAAAGCGCACCAGATCGTACCCCATATACCCTACCGCGCCACCGGAGAAACGCGGCAGGTCGCGCGCCATCTCGTGCACCGGAGCCACCGGCTGGACCTCGCCCAGTTCGCAGGCGATCGCGTGGAGGGGGTCTTGGTCCGGGGCAAGCTGGCGCGACACGCTGTTCCCATTGTCACAGATCGTCAGTTGGCGGCCGCGGGAGATGATCTGTCGGCGCGGATTAAAGCCAAGAAAAGAATACCGCCCCACCTGCTCCGCCTTTTCCACGCTCTCCAGCAAAAAGCTCGCCCCGGACCCACGCAGCTTGAGATAGACCGAGACCGGCGTCTCCAGGTCCGCGGGCAGCTCCCGATAGACCGGCACCAACCTGCCGCGCGCAGCGATCGCGTGAAACTCTTTGCGTGACAAATAGTCCATGTTACCTACTCCCCAGCATCCCCGCCTGCAGGCACGGGACGCTCTAAACGAAAACGCGCCTCTCATCCTCGATTGAGGACGAGAGGCGCGATACGCATCCCGTGGTGCCACCTCAGTTGGGCCGGTACCAAATACAAAAACGCGCCCATGAGCGCGTCGTGAGAGCCAGCCCCACTCATTGCAGGTACGCCCCGTATATCGGCTCATCCCGACATGTGGTTGATACCCTCAGCTCAGGTAACGGTAGCAACTCCGGCCAGTCCTACTGCACTTCACAACTCGCTCGGACTGGCGGCTCCCCGGCCCATTCACACCTGCCGCTTGCCAGTGGACTCTCACCATACGGTCCACCTCTCTGAGACGCGCTCAGATGCTACTCTTCCGGTTCACAGCCTTTGCAGTTTCTGATTGGCACCCAGTATATCAGAAAGCCAGGAAATGTCAAATCGCCTATGCACCTTGACACGGCTAGGAATTGGGGTATCATGCCTCCGGTATGCGGGCACCATAGAAGCAGCGAACGGATCCGAGAGAGGGGAAACGATGGACTATGCCAGGCTCGCTGACGAGATTGCGATATGGATGCGCGACAAGCTGAGAGAAGCGCACGCCACGGGATTCGTCATTGGACTGAGTGGTGGCGTGGACTCTGCCGCCGTGGCAGCGCTCTGCGTGCGCGCCGCCGGCGAGCACGTGCTGGGCGTGTGGATGCCCTGCCACAGCGTCCCGGAAGATCTGAGGTTCGCCCAGATGGCTGCCGAGGCCCTGGGTCTCGAGTTGAACTCGGTCGATCTGAGTCCAGTCTACGATGCCTTTCTGACCGCCTTGCCCCCGGGGACCGATATGGCCCGAGCCAACCTCAAGCCTCGTCTGAGGATGAGCGCGGCATACTACCTGGCCCAGTCGCACAACTACCTGGTCGCTGGAACGGGAAACAAGCCCGAGATCATGGTGGGCTATTTCACAAAGTACGGCGACGGCGGGGTCGACATCGAGCCCCTGGGCGAGCTGTACAAGCGCGAGGTCCGCGAGCTGGCACGGGTACTGGGCGTGCCTCAGCCGATCATCGAGCGCGCTCCCTCGCCCGGCCTGTGGCCCGGCCAGACCGATGAGGGAGAGATGGGCATCACGTATGCCGAGATCGACGCCATCCTTGCCGCGTGGGCTGCCGGCACGGTCCCCGACCTGCTTCCTGATCGGATCGCCAAGGTAGAGGGTATGGTCGCCCGCTCGGTCCACAAGCGCGCTCTGCCGCCGTTCTGCCCAGTCGAACGCTAGAGAGATAGGCAACGTCGCCCTGGTCGTCGGGGGCAGCATCTTTATTCCCCACATGCGCCACGCGTTCGCGACCATTGAGGAACTGCGCGAACTGCAGGCTGCGGGTGAGCTGCCCGAGCTATCGCTCTGATGAAGAGGAGAACTGCCAGCAGGGCAGTATTTCGAGCACCTGGGTTTCACCATCCTCGACGAGTGGTACGTGCTGGGCGAGTTCCACGGTCGAGAAGAGCTGAGCACGATGGGACGAATGGGCGACGTACAAGGAAGGCCAGACGAGACAGACCTGGCAAGGATCGAACAGGACGTCGTGCGCCTGCTGGAGCGAGCGTAGCGTCCAACCCGGATCCAGTGCTCGAGGTGCAGAACACGCCAAAACACGACAGCAAACGCTGCCTGGTCAATCCCTTTCCGGCACCAGGTAGATCCCCGGGAGGCTGATCAGCGTGATCGCTCCTTTGACCAAGACGTTAGACCAAAAGATGGACCACACCACCACCTCAGGCAGAACGCCGCCGAATGCTCCCCAGCAAAAGATCAGGCTGTCCACAGGAACGCTGATCGCATTGCTCGTCAACACCCTCAACCACTGGTAGCGCGCCGTCACGCGCGTGACCCACAGGTGATAGATCTCGGTGTCGAGCAGCTCACTGGCCACCTCAGCGACGATACTGGCGGTGACGATGCGCCACACCGGCCCCAAGACAAAGGCAAACGCAGCCTGTGCCCCTCCCGCCAGCAGCCGATCCCATTCGGGGTCGACGGGCAGCCAGACCACAAAAGCCAGGAGAGAGGCCATCGCCAGGTTCACTCACGCTGCCGTGATGACCAGCGTTCGGGCGGCACGTTTGCCCAGCAGCTTGTGCACCAGGTCGCGCAGAGTAAACGTAAAGGGGTAGACGAACGTTCCCCCGTCGATACTGAACGATCCGATCAACGCGATCTTGAGGCTGGCAATATCGGCCAGCATCTGTGCCGCGATATACGCCGAGACGACCAGCAGGCCGGCGGTCACTCCCTCACGTCTCTCTTTCACCTCACCCCTCTACGCAGGCCCATCTCGGCTAGCGATCCAGTTTCTTGCGGAACGCTTTGGTCAGTTGTGGCACGATCTCGAACAGGTCGCCAACAATGCCATAGTGTGCAACACTGAATATGAGAGCCTCAGGGTCTCGATTGATGGCTACGATCACCTTTGCCGTCCGCATCCCTGCCAGGTGTTGGATGGCTCCGGAGATGCCGCAGGCGATGTACAGGTCGGGACGGACGGTGCGGCCCGTCTGGCCGACCTGGTGTGCATAGGGAATCCACCCCGCGTCGACCGCTGCACGTGACGAGCCCACCGCGCCACCCAGTACCTGGGCCAGCTCACGAAGCGGCTCGAATCCCTCAGGACCCTTGACGCCGCGCCCCCCTGAGACAATGATCCGGGCATCGGCCAGGTTCACGTCTTCCTCGGAGACGATAAAGTCGATCACCCTGCTGGCGATCTCGTCTTCCGGCAGCAGGGCTTGCTCGCTGACGATCTGCCCCTGGCGCGCAGTGTCCTTTGCCGGCACCTCAAAGACTCGGTGGCGGACGGTAGCCATCTGCGGGCGGTGATTGGGGCACAGGATCGTGGCCATGATGTTACCCCCAAACGCCGGGCGGGTCTGTCGCAGCAGACGGGTCTCGGAGTCGATGTCCAGCGACGTGCAGTCCGCGGTCAGACCGGTGACCAATTGCGTGGCGACGGAGCCCGCCAGGTCGCGTCCGCGAGAACTCGCTCCCATGATGATGATCTCGGGCTTGTATCGCCGCGCCAGGTCAACCATGACCGCTGCGTACGGATCGGTGCGATAGTGGGTTAGCGTGACGTCATCCACCAGGAACACTCGGTCGGCGCCGTACGCGATCGCCTCCTGGGCCGCCTCGCCCACGCCGCTGCCCAGGACGCACGCGGTGAGCGTGGTGCCAAGCTCATCGGCCAGCTCCCGCCCCTTGCCAGCCATCTCCCAGGAAATTGAACTCGCCCGTCCCTCGAACTGCTCAACCCAAAACCAGACGCCCTGGTAGTCCCCCAGGTTCTCGGTGACGACAAGCGGCTCTTCTGCCCCTGGCAGGCGCAGAGCCTCCACCGGACACTCGTCAATACATGCGCCGCACGCAGTACAGTTGTCGTTGACCACGACGATCTCTTGATCGTCCAGGCTCAACGCCCCAAACGCACAAGCCTCTATGCAGGCCTCACAGCCGATGCACAACTCGCGGTCGATCTCTAGCAATGCCATATCTTCTCCTCGTATAATATGTTTGTCAGGAAATGGGATTCCAGGGATACTGACCGGGCACTCAGGCCGGTCAGGTGGGCTCTTCTGGTTCTCCGTGTTGCACCGCAAGGTGACTTCAAAGACAAGACTGTTGCCCACGCC
>JADHXD010000070.1 GCA_016783145.1 Anaerolineae bacterium | reverse complement strand
AACCAAGGTGTGTGCCATTGGACCCATTGTCAGGTAACCGCGTTCTGCCGCTTGTCCTCGATCTGTGCCGTGATACGTACGCTCCGGCCTTCCTGATTGCTCAGGGCCAGTCGAAGCTCGGACACTGTCGGCAAGGCAAGGTGCACGATGGTACGTGCTCCCATCTCTGCCAGGCGGTGTGCGTCCCCATTGACCACGCTCCCGTACTTTATGATCCGGGGGCCAATTGTACGAGTTTTCGCGGCGTTGTCAAACGCGATGTTTCGATTTGAACGTACCGGCGCCTGACACAAGAACAACAAGGGAGACAGGTGGTCTCACCCTGTTGTAGAGTAGGCTTGATCTTTATGGGACGTTTCGCTCTTGCCAGCAAATCGACCTTTCTATCTGATCTCGTCGACTGGAAAGTCGCGGCCGATAGTTATCGCGATGTCCACATCGTCTTCTGCTGGCAACATCCTGATCTCTGGCTCGGGAATGCCCAGGTCGATCAACCAGTTTGTCAGCCATTCGACGGTGAAGGCTTTGTCTCCATAGACCTGGGCAATGGTGCGCTCATAGTCAGAACGGTCGGCGTTGTCGAACCGAACGACGTCGATGCCCTGCTTGCCAAGAAACGAACCGATGGTTGCCGCCAGCCCGGGAATTGTCGTCCCATTGTATACGGCAACGCGCGCTCGTTCGGACTCCAGTCTCTCCACCTGGCTGGCTTCTGTGGCAATGATCTCGGGGGTCGGGTCGCTGAACAGGGCGTCTATGATGGGGCGGGCCTTGTCGCGGTCGTAGACCAGCACGGCCAGTCCATCCAGCGTTCTCCAGTCGGTGGTCATCTCTCTGTTGATGGTCGCCATATGGATGTCATCGCTCTTGACCTGCTGAGCCAACTTGGCCAGCGTGAACATCGACTCTACCGGGATGTCTGTTTCCACGGAGTCGCCCATCTCGCGGTATAGCTGAGGCAACTGCAGGACAAGCTGGGGCAGGTTCGGCAGGCTCAGGACGCGGTCTCGGACAGCGAGGATCACCTGCTGCTGGCGTTCCATGCGCGTAAAGTCGCCGTCGCCGGCCCCCCGCCGGGTACGCGCATACTTGAGGGCCAGCTCGCCGCCAAAGAGGTGCCTTCCGGCATCGATGTGCAGATGCTCGACCCCGTAGCTGCTGTTGGGATACTCGGGGTCATCGATCGCTACCGGCACATCGACATAGATGCCACCGATGCGATCGATGATCCGCTCAAAGCCGACGAAATTGAGGCGCACATAGTAGTGCACGCGCACCCCAAAGTTGCGCTGAACCGTCTTCATCGCCAGCGCAGGGCCGCCTCCGGGGTAGTGCTCGATCTCTCCCCAGTAGTGGGCCGTGTTGATCTTGGCTTCCGGGTGCTTGGGATGAGGGATGGGCACCCACAGATCTCGCGGGATGGACAAGAGACTGATGCTCATGTCTCTTGGGTTGATAGATGCGAGGATCATCGTATCGGTCCGGCAGGCGGTAGACTCTCCAGGACGCTGATCGATCCCCAGGAAGAGGATGTTGACCCGTTCCTTGTTTTCGATGTCAGGGTGCTGATAGACAACGCTCTGCTGAGGGGGATCGCTCTGTGGAGCGGGCTCTTCGAGGCGCACGGGCTCCTGTTGGGCCTGTGCAGTGGACTCTGGAGCAATCGCCGGTATGGCCCTGAACTGGGTATTCGCGGCGAACTCTCGCAGAGTGGTGTAGGCAAAGTAACCGCAGTACAGGCCGGCAGCTACCAGGCTGACAAAGAGCACGGCATATAGAAATCGCGACCAATGCAAGGGTGAGCGACGTACGCTGGCGCCTTCACGACCCATTCGAGTCTCCTCGTGCCTGTCTTGAGCGTGCACGTGCCGAGATGACCTGGCTCTCCCAAGTCCAGGCAAACGGCGCTAATTATAGCACAGGTGCCCTTGCGAGGCAAAGTGGCCTACGTACCTGGGCCAAAGCCCGAACCGGGCCGGCGTGGCAGCAAGAGGGCGTGTGGCCTACGCCTCGCGCGTCGCCTGGGGTCGATCCCAAGCGCGGGGACTCACGTCGAGCCCACCCCGTCTCAGGATCTGTGCACCGGCGCATGGGGAGGTCGGCGGTGAGGGTCAGTGCTGCACTGGCGGCACAGCCGCCACGTACAGGGCGTTGGCGGTGATGTAGTAGAGCTTGTCTCCCGTTTCATCCACATAGAGCCCTCTCAACCCCTGGAAGGCTCCTTCCTGGTCGAGGCTGGACCGGAGTTGACGGATGAACTTGCCTTCTCGATCGAGCTGCGTGATCCGCATTCCTGAGCCATCGGCGATGTAGATGTACTGCGTGACCTCTTCCATGTCCAGGTACAGTGCATCCGCGCGGGTCATCGGCTGGGGCATGGGCCCGACCTCAAAGGGCGCATTTTTCCCGGCATAGTATCTGGACAGCTTGCCGTCGTTGTACAGGACATAGATGTTGCCGTCAATGCCGATGTCGATCGCCGCGGACAAGTCGACATCGTCTTGCTGGATCCACTGCTGCGGAGCATCTCCGAATCGCTGGTCGGGGTACTTGAAGATCTGATTCGCCGCGGCGTCCAGCAGGTAGAGGTTCGAGTCATACGTGTTCAACGCCAGCGGAGACCGCCACTCCTCCTGCCCGCCGACGCTCTGAATGCTCAACTGCTCCCAGGAGGGATCGAATCCGATCAGCAGGCCATCGCGGTCGAGGATCAAGAGCTCGCCAGCCTGCCTTTCGCCCCCTTCCTTCATCCAGGCGATGGCGACCAGGCTCCCTATGTTCTGACCATCGATGGGTTGTCCTTCCTGGGCCAGGACCTGATCGGCATCGGGGTTTCGCAGGGCGTTCCGCGGTTCATTGAGCGCATGGTGGTACACGCGCCCTGCGCCCCGGTCCAGGACGTACACATCCAGACCGGCGACGATCACCCGGCTCGGCACGCTTCCCATCGCGCTGTACTCGTAGAGCTTGTGGGCCTGTCCAAGCCTCGTCACACCATTGATGCGATCGATCTCGGCTTCGGCCTGAGAGCGCAACAGCTCTACATCGGCGTGCTCGGGCTGCATCGCGCCAGCCTGATCGGCAAGCGCGATCACCTCCAGCCAGTAGTCCCGCGCCACTGTGGGGCTTTCTACGCTGCCCAAGGCAATGTCTCGCTTGAGCGTGGCCTGGTCGAGGAGTGCCTGGAACTGATTCTGGAGAGACCAGTTCCGGTACATCGTGTAGCCGCCGACAAAGATCAGGGCCAAGATGGGCACTGCGATGGCAGCAGCGATTCCCCAGTGCGGATGACTGGCCGCTTTGTCGCGCCCGCGCCGTGTCCGCGCCCCCTGTCGCCTGCTCTGCGAAGAGGAGCGCGCGGGGCTCTGGTCGGGCAGCATCCGCTCGCCAAAGGTGCGCATGCCCTTCCCGAACGCCTTGAACGTCCCCCTGATCCGGGCAGGGACCGGTGACTGGCGCCGTGGTCGCTCAACCTGAGGGGACTCGTGCGCTTCGAAGGGCTCCTCGTAAGGCTCGGGAGAGACGTCCGGCTCGTGCATCCAGACGGGCGTGGCCGGCGTATCGTCGGCGAGTGGCTCGGCATCGGGGATTGGCGGGGTCTCAACAGGCATAAACGCCCACTGCTCTGCCCGGGTACTGGCCTGCGTGGCGGGTTCCCCGATCTGGATGACCATTGCCGTGCAATCCTCTGGCGGGGCGAGGGTCTCCAGATTGCTCATGGCGTGCTCGACCCCGCCAGACACGATCTGCCCGATGCGAGTGATGCCCAACTGCCGTGCCATGGGACCGTCTGTCATCAAGATCGTATCGCCCGTGTAGACGGATGCCCGGAAGAGGCGAACCTCGGCGATCTGGCGTTGGCCCAGCATGCTGCTGTCTTCTTCAACCAGGGTGGTGTCGGGGAAGGCCTGTACGCTCTCGCGGTGCATCAGGTACACCATGGGCCAACCGGCCTGGGCGACAAAGGCCTCGCCATCGCGCAGAACGACACAGGCGATGCCCCCCACACGATGCTCGCTGCTGACCTGGGCATTGGCGCGCAAGAGCACGGTGTTCGCCAGCAAGACAGCCTGCCGCAAGCCGTAGGTCACCGTGCCTGGCGAGTGAAGGTACTCTTCGACGACGACAGCGATCAGGTCCTGAGACAGCTCGCGACGCCCAAAGACTCCTCCGCTCAGCTCCAGCAGGACAAACAGCCGCCCCTTGCCCCGGCCCACTGCTGGCAGGAGTGATCGCCGTTCTTCTATGCTCAGGTTCGCAGGGCTTTCCTGGCGAGCGCCGTTCACCAGGCGCAGTTGTCCGACTCTGATTTCTCGTTTTCCTGCCATTGTACGCTCCCTCCCCCTTCCCTGGTCTGGCATCTACTGCTGTGATGCCAGCAACATCTCAGCGTGGCTTTTCAGCAACGCTATTCGCTCAGGTGGTGTTTCTCTCGTCTGCAGGTAGCGCTCCAATGCTTCAAGCGGTGTCAGGGCAGCGATGTCCGCTTGATCGCCGAGACGCAGCCTCTCGGGACGCACGACGTTGTGTATGATGGCAGCGATGTAGAAGGCCGGCCTTCGTCCCGCCGGCGGGTTTGTCAAGGCACGGCGGATCTCGCTCTCTCGGATCAGGACGTCCTTCTCTGGGACCGTGCGAATGATAACCCGGACGACGGCGTCGTCAATGGGTGCACGCTCGATGGCATGGATGATCTGCGCGGTAGGATCCTCGCCGTCGGCGGCGACGGACACGGTCAGGAACCGGCGCACCTCCAGCTCGTGAAACGCCCACGAACACCCACCGCGCTCTACCTCAGCGACGACAAAGCCCTTACCCTCACGTTCCTCGCCAAAGTCAATGCGCTCCACACTGCCCGAATAGACCACAGGTGGAAACCGGTCGGGCTCCAGAGCTTGATGCCGGTGAATGTGGCCCAGGGCCACATAGTCCCACTGCGCGTTCTTGAACAGACCCAGGGGCAGGACCATGTCGTGGCCCAGCATGACCGCACGCTCTGAGCCGTAGACGGCTCCCTGCACGGTGCCATGGGCGACCAGTATGTGCGGCACCTCTGGGGCAAGGTGCCCGGTGAGGCCCCCTTCCCCTTCCACGAGCTGCTCTACCCTTTCCTGGAGCAGCGCCATAACCTCCTCGAGGCTCTTGTTCTTGTACTCGTCGCGTGAGAGCAGGGCGCTGCGAACGACCCAGGGCAACGCGCCGACCTGCACCGGGCCATGCCGCGTCTCGATGTCGAACACGCTGGGGCGACGGGCCACGTAGACGTTCTCGACGTCCAGTGTGTCAAAGATCTCCATCGTGTGGGCCCGCCCCACGGCGTTGGGCGTATCGTGATTGCCGGCGACCAGAACGGTAGGCAGCCCCGCTTGAGACAGGCGGCGTATCCGGCGCGCGAACTCCCGCTGGTAGGTCGGGGAGGGGTCGCGTGTCTTGTACGCATCCCCAGCAAAGACCACCAAGTCGGCCTCTTTGTCGAGCGCGACCTCGATGATGCGATCGACCGCACTCAAAAAGTCGGTCAGCCGGGACGACAGCCCGGTGTGGGGCTCAAGCCGTCCATAGTTCTCAACGCCCAGGTGGACGTCGGCAAAGTGGATCACCTTGATCGGGCACATCGATCAGACCTCAAAGTACGCCGTCAGGCTCTGCTGTGTCTCTTTGTCCGCGACCAGAGAGGTAAGAAGGGTCCACAGGTGGGCCGGGATCTTGTCTCGGGAGGGCCACGAGCGTTGAAGACGGAGGATGGCCCGGCCAAACCAGCTCTGGGCCTCGGCGATCTCGTCTACCATCGCGTGTGCGATGCCGAGGGAGACCGCCAGGACCACCGGTGCGACCAGGCCGGGCTCCATCATCCCTTGTTCCAGCTCGATCGCCCTCTTGGGCTCGCCAAGGCGCAGGGCGGCCAGGATCCAGGTCTCGATATCCGACTCCTGGGGGTCCACATCGATCTTGAGGACCTCACGCCATTCCCGCCGCGCCCTCTCGTGCTCTCCGGCTTCCCAGTGAAGCAGCCCTGTGTAGAACGCGTGCCGTACCTGATCGCTCTCGTTCTTGAGGTATTCCCTTGCCCGGTCCAGGTCTCCCCGCTCGATGAGCCAGGTCACCACTTCACGAGGCTGCTCTCCGATGTCTGGTGAAAGGACTGCGGCCATATTCCAGGCACTCAATGCCTCTTCCGCGCGCCCTGTCTCTCTGTAGACCTGAAAGAGGCCGACATTCGCCAGCGCGGCCTCTTCGTTGCTCTTGGCCAAGGACAGGGCGGCGTCGTAGCATGGCTTGGCATCCTCGAAGCGCTCCAAGGCAAGATACTCGAGCGCCAGCTCGATCCAGGCGCCCGCACTGGGGCTCTCCTCGACTTCTTGCCGAAAGCGGGCCAATCCACCGTCGATCCCGCCCTTTTCGATGGTCAGGGACGCGACACGCCTCCGGGCCGCACCGGGTTCGGGTAGGCGATCCAATACGCTCTCGCACAGGGCGATAGCCCGGTCGTACTGCTTTTCCCATCTCAGGAACGTGATCGCGCCATTCCAGGCCGCGATCAGTGTATTCTGGAGCTCGGGCTTGCGCTGCAGCGTCTCTGGGCGCAGTCGGCGCAGTCGGTTGACGATGCGCAGCATGGACTCGATCGCTTGCTCTGCCCTTCCGGCTGACATCTCCATGACTGCGCGCCGGTAGATGGATTCGTAGCTATCGGCAAGCTCGACGGGCATTCTGTCTCCTCTGTTGAATCGAACGAACTATGCAGGTCCTGCCCCGGTCGGGGGGTTCTCGATCAGAGCCGGCCGCGGGAGGTCTCTACGGGATACTTGGCGGCATTCGCAGCCATCTTTTCATAGATCGCCTGGCTGAGATCGATCTCTAGCGCGTTGGCCAATGCCAGGCAGTAGATAACCACGTCGGCCAGCTCTTCGCGCGTGTGGCGGTGTGTGGGTGGGTGGTGCGCGGTCTGAGAGCATTCCTCGGTCGTCAGCCACTGAAAGATCTCCATCAGTTCCGCTGCCTCGATAGCAATGGAGCCGCTCAGGTTCTTGGGATTGTGAAAGGACTCCCACTGGCGCTCGGACACGAACTCTTGTACGGCTGTGCGAAGATCGGCGATGGTGGTGTGATCGTCCAAGTGAACCCCTCCCCAATGGGCGCTCGTTGAACACCTACCTGGAATGGCTGCGAGCGACGGACGTAGCGCTTATGTCACCTGCCTATCAGCATTGTACTAGAAAATCTCACGGAGCGCAAGCAACAAGCATCGATCGGTGGAGGACAGGCTGCAGCAAAGCCGAGGAGGGCGCATCCCTCGATGCGCCCGGCTTACTGGCGCACCGTGCCGCATCGGGGGATGCGGCCCTCCTCAGTCAAGTGCCGCATCGGGGGATGCGGCCCTCCTCAGTCAAGTCAAGCGACAATGCTACAGCCCTGTGGTGGAGGGGATCGAAGCATTGCCCAGCGATGGTCTCCGAGTTCTGTGGTATAATGGTGAGGAGAGGAGCCGAACGCTGTGAGCAAGCTCTACCTTGTGGAAGTGTGGCCCGGTCATTGGGACGATGTCACTCTGCGCGCCCGGCGTGTGATCAGGGAGGTCGTTCTCATCGTCGTTGAGGATGCAGATGGGGCGCGAGGGCTGTTGGAGGAGCACGAGATCCACGTTCCCACGCTGGACATCCACGTACAGGGGATGGAGAGCTGCCTGCAGGCGGTTTTGGACGGACTGCGGGATGGCGACGTGGCCTGGCTGTCCGGCGGGCCGACCCGGTGGGCCAGGCCGGCGCATGCCCTCGTGGCGGCGCTTCTGGAGCGAGGGGTGGAGCTGGTGCCCATCCCTGGCCCGACGGCAGCGATAGCCGGCCTGGTGGTCTCGGGCCAGCCTGCCGATCGGTTTCTGTTCCTGGGCGAGCTGCCCAGCTCCTCTGCCGAGCGCCGCACCGTGTTGGACGGTGCAGCCCTCGAGCGCCACACCCTGGTCTGCAGCGTGGAGGGCGCGCACCTGGCTGCCGCAATGAGGGACATTGAGGCCACGTTAGGGGACAGACACGTCGCCCTCTGCCGGGATCGCGCCGAGTGGCAAGGGCCCTCAAGCCAGGCTCCAGCACTGTATACCGAAGGCCTGTTGACGTTGATCATCCAGGGTGCCGAGGCAGCGTCCGTGTGGACCGAAGAGGAGGTGCGCGAGCAGGTGCGCGCCGCGCTGGAAAGGGGCGAATCCCCCCGCGATGCCGCCCGGAAAATCGCCGTCCGCTCTGGTTGGAGCAGGAGACGGGTCTATCGCATCGCTATTGAGCGCGAGGAGGATTGATGGCTCCCAGGGAGATGACCACCCCTGGCGAGAGAAATGTTGCCTGCGGAAAGGCGACCTACATAGCGGCTTTCGAGGGCGCGGGATCCCTCATCTAGCGGTCATCGTCAGAGCAGACCGCGCACTGTGAGCACCCCCTCGGCGGACATGGCACGGTGGGTGCGCCCCTCTGTGCTCGCTCCCACTCGCGGCGCAGGAAAGCGGCACTGGGTCCGCCCTGGATGAACGACCACGGAAGGGGTTCATCCAGCGCTCGCGAGCGCAGGTACGTCTCGGCGTCCAGGCCGTGAGCGTCCATTGCCCTCTGCCACGCGCCGAGCGAGGTGTCGCGGAGTGAGGCCAGCACGTCCCCCAACCGCCGATCGCCTCGGGCCAACACGCCCTGCACGGCAGTCCACCTGGGGCTCTCGCTCTTGACGCGGATCCCGGCACGCCCCAGCCGCCGCTCGAGCCGGCGCAGCCGTGCCTGGAGGGCCTGGCGAGGAGCCATCTCCATCCACTGAAAGGGGGTGTGCGCCTTGGGCACAAAGGGGGTGACATTCGCGGTGAGCCGGCCGCGGAACCGGCTGGCAGCGGCTTCGCACAGGTCGGCGATGGCGTCCGCGTCCTCGTCGGTTTCTGTCGGAAGGCCGAGCATAAAGTAGAGCCTGAGCTGCTGGAACCGATAGTGCGCGGCCCGTTCGGCGGCATGCAAGAGATCGGCCTCGGTAATCCCCTTGTTGACGATCTGGCGCAGCCGCTCGGATCCTGCCTCGGGGGCCATGGTCAACGTCCTGGCGCCGCTCTCGGCCAGAGCCCTCAGCAGCGGCTCCGAGAGAGGATCCACGCGCAGTGAAGAGACGGTGAGCCTGGCGTCCATGCGGCGCAACCGGTCAGCGAGCACATCGATCTGTGTATAGTCGGACACGGCGGCGCCGACCAGGCCGATGCCATCGCACCAGGCCAGTCCACGCCTGGCCTGTTCGAGGATCGAGTCTACGCTGTGCTCTCGCTTGGGGCGCGTCGTGTAGCCTGCCATGCAGAAGCGGCATCCCCGACCGCACCCACGCGAGACCTCGATCAGGTGGATCCCGCCGAACTCGGTGTCGGGGGTGTGGATGACGGTGGACGTGGGATAGTCGTCGAGCACGCGCACCCACTGGCGCTGGACGGTCTGTGGGGGGCCTGGTGAGAGATGGGGGACGTATACGCCTGGCACACGGGCCAGTGCCCGCCAGAGCGCGTCGCGTGGCTCGCGGACACACGCGCGCAGCGCCTCGGCGAGCGGGCCAATGACTTCCTCGGCCTCGCCGACGACGATCGCGTCGCAAAAGTCCGCTACGGGCAGCGGATTCGCGGAAACGGCCGCTCCACCCGCGATCACCACAGGCCAGTCCTCGTCCCGCTCCCCGGCCCGTATGGGAACGCCGGCCTGGCGCAGGACGCCGACGAGATGGGGGTAGTCCATCTCGTACGAGACAGAGAAGGCGATCACTCTGAAATCGGCGATGCCGCGCTGGCTCTCGATCGAGAGGACGGGATCGTCCGCGTCGAAGCCGGACTGCCAGAAAGCGCGCTCGCAGACCAGGTCGGCGTAGCCGTTGAACAACCGGTAGACGGCGTGGAATCCCAGGCTCGACATGCCTACGTGGTAGGTGTTGGGGTAGACCAAGGCGATGGGCAGTTTGCCGCCCCAGTCCTTGACGATGGCCCCCTGCTCGCGGGTCAGGATGTCGCGTGCGCTGGCGACGTGTGACCACTTCATCTTTGCCGGTCGCTCCACACCCGCTGGGACGGGTCCCACCAGGCCGTGATCAGCCTGTCCAGCGCTCCGCGCTCCTCCAAGAAACGGTGCGCATCGCGCACGTTGGCCACGTGGTCGATAAGGCCGTGTGTGTCCGAGCCGATGGAGAAGCGGACCTGGCTCTCGACCAGCGACCCCCACAGCCTCAGGCTGTAGGGGTCGGTATCTCTGTAGTATAGGGTGAGGGGGTTGGTGGAGAGCTCGACAAAGATCTGGTGTTCTTGGAGCACAGAGACCAGTTCACCCGGCGTGCGGGAGGGCGCAAAGTTCTCGCTCAGGTTGTTGTGTGCCAGGCCGACCGGGATGTGAATCAGGGGGAGGACGGCGAGCAGGTCTTCCAGGCTGTACCCTGCCCACTGCTCGCTCTCGACGTATTCAAAGAGCACATAGTCCAGTTGGTCGATCACCGGCCAGAGTGCAGAGAGCACGCCCTCCGCCCTGGGAGACCAGTCGACTTCGATCCCGGCGAGGACGTGGATCTGACCGGCGTAGACCTCAGCGATGTGGCCCAAGTCGGCAACATAGGCCTCCAGCTCGTCGATGTCCACGTAGGTTCCCTCCGCGACCAGCTTGGCAGTGTAGTAGTGATCGCTGATGCCGAGGTGTGTGAGCCCACTGACGATCCCCATCCTGACGAGCTGCTCTGGGGAGTAGTGCCCGTCAGACCAGGTCGAGTGGTTGTGTAGATTGATCAGAGGTTGAGCCATCGACCTACCCTTCTCTTGCCCCGAGGATCCCAGGCCTATGTTAGCATATGCGGCTCTGCAGGGCAAATCCCCGCACGCTGGTCAAGCCCAGGAATCGCAAGCGGGCCGCGTGCGCTACGATGTAGGCCCAAGCCTGTCTTGCCAATTCAGTGCCAATGAGTATAATATCCTTGGTCATTCAATCAGGAGGCATACATCGATGCGACAGTTGTTTCCGTTTACCGCCATCGTCGGACAGGAACGGATGAAGCGGGCGCTGATCTTGAACGCGATCAACCCGCAGATCGGCGGCGTGCTTATCCGCGGAGAGCGTGGGACGGCCAAGTCTACCGCTGCCCGTGCATTGGCCGCGCTGCTGCCTGACCTGGAGGTCGTGGCGGATTGTCCCTTTAACTGTGACCCGCACGCGCCCGAGCTGATGTGCGATAACTGCCGGGTGCGCATGGAGGAGGAATCAGAGCTGCCTGTTTCGGTGCGACAGACCGGGTTTGTGGACCTGCCGGTCAGCGCCACCGAGGACCGGGTCGTGGGCACATTGGACATCGAAAAGGCGATCCAGACGGGGCGTAAGCACTTTGAGCCCGGCGTGCTGGCCAGCGCGAACCGGGGCCTGCTCTACGTGGACGAGGTCAACCTGCTCGACGATCACGTGGTAGACCTGCTGCTCGACTCGGCGGCGATGGGCGTCAATACGGTGGAGCGTGAGGGGATCTCTTTTCAGCATCCCTCGCGCTTTATCCTGGTGGGCACGATGAACCCCGAGGAGGGAGAGCTGCGACCGCAGCTTTTGGATCGGTTTGCGCTGTGTGTCGAGATCAAGGGGTTGGTCGATCCTGCGGCGCGCGTGGATGTGCTCGAACGGTGCATCCAATTCGAACAGGACCCAGCCGGGTTCCGCGCAGAGTGGGAACCGCACGAGCGGCATCTGGGCCAAGAGATCGTCGCCGCCCGCAGGCTGCTGCCGCAGGTCGAGTATGCGTTTCGCGACTTACGGCTGATCGCCGAGCTGACCGCCAGCTATCAGGTAGACGGACACCGGGCGGACATTGTCATTCTCAAGGCCGCTGTGGCCAATGCCGCCTTTGCGGGACGCCTGCAAGTGACAGAGACGGACATCCTCCAGGCCGCAGAGCTGGCGCTGCCACACCGGCTCAAGAAGCGGCCCCTGGACGACACGGGGACGGACGTGCAGAACCTGCAGG
Organism: Anaerolineae bacterium; assembly: GCA_016783145.1. GTDB lineage: Bacteria > Chloroflexota > Anaerolineae > JAFGEY01 > JAFGEY01 > BS750m-G44. The sequence goes on along the minus strand of JADHXD010000070.1, from coordinate 13,092 downwards.
CACGCCTGGACCAGGCGCAGAGCCGGGTGCAAGAGTCTCAGGCCCAACCTGCCGAGGCAGGAGAGTCGGTCGAAAAAAAAAAGGGTGATGCCGACGATCAAGATCGGCCAAGTACCTCGCCCGTCACCGAACCGTCCCTGACCGGTCAGGACAGCTCATCGCGAGAGCCCGGGCAGTCGGCAGCGCGCCGGGTGGACGTGGGCAAGGTCTTTCATCCACGGCGCATCCAGTCGCCTCTGGACAGGCTGACGCGCCGCGCTTCGGGAAAGCGTTCCTTTACCCGCACCCGGCGCAAGCGGGGCCGGTACGTGCAAAGCCGCCCCCTGGGCGACGAGCGGGCGACGGACATTGCCTTTGACGCGACCTTTCGCGAAGCCGCTATCCACCAGCGAGACCGGACCCACGAAGGGCGGCCTTTCTCCATTCACACGAGCGACCTGCGCCAGAAGGTGCGGGTGAGGCGGGCGGCGAACTGCATCCTCTTTGCGGTGGACGCCAGTTGGAGCATGGCCGCATCCGAGCGGATCGAGGCGACCAAGGGGGCGATCATGTCTCTGCTGCGCGATGCCTATCAGCGGCGGGACGCGGTGGGGCTGGTCGTGTTTCAGAAGGATCAGGCGCGGATCGTGCTGCAGCCGACGTCGAGCGTGGAGCTGGCACAGAGGCTGTTGAAGGACATCCCGGTGGGGGGAAAGACCCCGCTGTCCAGCGGCCTGTGGCTCGCGTACCAGGTGCTGCGCCGCGAAAAGCACCTCAACCCCGAGGTGATGCCCCTGATGATCCTGCTCACGGACGGGGCGGGGAATGTCTCTATGGCGGGTCTGTCTCCGCGGGTCGAGTCGCTGCGGATCGCCGAGCTTTTCCGGCACAACGATATCCGCAGCGTGGTGATCAATATGGAGCACGTGGCCTTTGACCGGGGACTGGCGCAGGAGCTGGCGGACGCGCTGAGCGCGCCGTGCTATGCGCTGGAGGACCTGAGGGCATCCGCGCTGGTGCAGACGGTGCGCGACGAGTTGGCCGAGTTGGCGCCCCGGTCGTCGTGAGCGATAGTTGAGGGCCGGTGGATTTGCTTTCCCCGGCGAAAGCAAGTATAATAGGTGTGCATTCGGGGAGTAGCGCAGTTGGCTAGCGCGCACGGTTCGGGTCCGTGAGGTCCCGGGTTCAAGTCCCGGCTTCCCGACAGCCTCGCAACCGCAGACCGCATGGTAGGGTAATTCCCCAAGCCGTGTGGTCTGCGGTTTTTTTGGTCCACGTGGCGGTGCCACGCCCGGACGATGGCCGATGCCCTGTACCGGTACTTGTTTTTCGGCGTTTTGTCGTTTTTCCCGTGGGGGCGGCTCTCCGATTCCGTTGAGGTGAACTCATTATACCATAGTGGCACTATCCTGTCAAGAGTTCGGGAGATGGGGCTCGGGCTGCTGCATAGTCCGAGGAGGGCGCATCCCCCGATGCGCCCGGCCTACTGGCGCACCGTCCCGCATCGGGGGATGCGGCACTCCTCAGTCAAGTCAAGCGACAATGCAGCAGCCCTAAAACATCGCATAACCGCCTTGCAGGAAGATAGCATGGGTGGTATAATGTGTAACGGTAACGATCACGGAAAGGCCTCGGCACTCCCGCCCAAAGCCGAGGAATGATCGGGGCGACGACGCTACCCACGACCCCGTCCGCCGTCACACCCGCGCCGGAACGTCCACGATCCCCGATAGGGGGCAGTGCAGGTGAGCCCCGGTAGGCGGGTTTCTTGTTGCTGTTTTGCCCGTCGAAGAGGAGGCACCAGACATGGGTGACACCAACTCGGGTCACCGACAGCGACTGCGTCAGCAATTCCTGACATCCCGGCCAGAGTTCTCACAACTTGAGCTGCTGGAGCTGTTGCTCACATACGCCATCCCACGGCGCGATGTTGCCCCTCTGGCACACCAGCTACTGGAGCAGTTTGGCAGCCTGTCCGAGGTACTTGACGCTTCCCACGGCGAGCTAACAGCCATTCCGGGCATCGGTGAACACGCTGCAGTTCTCATCAAGGCTGTAGCCCAGATGCAGGACCCTGCAGATCTTCAGCGTGAACCGATATCGAGCTCTGGCGATCAGCCCGCGCTTTTCGACATCGAGACCGACAGCCAAAGAGCCCCAGCGGGCACTCAAGAACCGGATGGACCACAGATGCGCACCTTTACCAACGATCTGTCCGCTGCTGCGCTAGAATACCTTCCCAGAATCATCGACTTTTCTGCGATCGAGGACTATCAAGTCTTCCTGGAAGAAAACCTGCCCTACAATTCTCTCAACTCGCGCAAGCGCTACGCCCGCAATCTGATCAACCGCTACTATCCCTCTAACGAGGTACAGATTCCGCTGACCGTGTTCTTTTCCTATCAGCCGTGCCCCGATGCGCTCAAGGCAGTTCTGTTCTACGAGACCGCGCGGGCAGAACCTGCCGTCCAACTCGTCGCGGAGGAGGCGATCTGGCCTGCCGTGCCGGTCGGGCGTGTGACCCGTGACCAGTTGCGGGAGCGCGTGCAGCACACATTTTCGCAGGCCAGCACAGCAACGGTTAAGCGAATGGTGTACTCGTTGCTCAACGTGTACACTGTTTTGAATGGTGCTCAGTCCGATGACGATACACTGCGCTTTCAGATCCATCCAGGCACGCTGGAGGCTTTCCTGTACGTGCTGGCTGCCGAGTTCCCCGAACCCGGAATGTATCGCTTTGAGGAGTTGGAGCAGGGACCCATGCGGCTCTGGCTACTGTGGGATCGGGAGTGGATGCACCGGCAGCTCTACAATCTGCGGGACCTGGGTGTTTTGACCAAGGTGAGCCAGATAGACACGCTGCGCCAGTTCACGCTACAGTACGACCGACGGACTGCGCTGCGCCACTACTTTGAGCATCCGGAAAGGGAGAGTCTGGCACTGCGCGAGCATCCGCTAGCCGGATCCGAGGGATAGGGAAGGCAGACCCAGTGAAGATTACGGGACCCCAAGTGATCAGCGAGATGCGCGAGAAACTGCAATTCGACGTGGGCAGGCACCTGTATGGCGTGTTGGGCACCTATGCTCAGCTCACTGGATTTGAGGAGACAGTCCTGACCCAGGCCCTCGATCCGCGGGGCAGCCGATACCCCCAACCCACCAACGTAAACCGAGAACTATTGGCGCGCATCGGCGATGAGGACCTGCGCAAGCTGGTACGAGCTGAGGCCCGTCGGCCAAAGACGATCCAGCGTCGCCTGGGTCAAGAGCTGGACAACCTCCTTGGCGAGCTGCTGCAGGGGCACTGGTTTGTGATCCTCAAGCAGCTCGAACTGCTCTTTGCCTACGGGTTGGACCTGAGCGTGTTTCGCACCCGGGCCACCAATCAGAACCACATCCTCCTGCTCCTCCCAGGGCGACGCATAGGTGACCACGTGACCCTATTTCACGAGGCCGATTCTCGTTTCCAGCGAGCGATTCCCGCCAATCTGATCGCCGACAATCATCTTTGGGAGTTGAACGATGCCTAGTCTATCCATGTTCCAGCGCAAGTCTCTGGATCAGATCACCGAGATCCCCGATGAGATCATCAGCGTCTACGTCGTGGAAAACCACATCTGGGCCGACAGCGGCTCCGATGAGGCCCGTGCGACGCGCAGGGCCGAAATACGGACCGTAGAAGAATTCCTCATCGATCCGGTGCGCTCATTCCTGCGTGACGTCTTCCGGCAGTTGTCCGCGCCCTACGTGCCGGAGCGCAAGGACAATCCCATCGGACAGGGATACTGGATTCAGGCCGAGTTTGGCTCGGGCAAGTCCCACGTGCTGTCGTTCATCGGGGCGCTGGCTCTGGGCGGGCAGGCGGTGTGGGAGTTGGTTCGCGAGAAGGAGCAGAAGACCGGGTTGGGACGGCGGGAGAGCCTGTACAGCTTTTACGAGAGCGGGCTGGCCAAGAAGACACAGGAGAGTAAGGGGATCCTGGTCGCTGTAACCACATTGGTCGGCCACGGTGGCGGGACCATAGGCCTGGACGACCTAGGCAGGAAACTGTCCGAGTATGTCCTGGACGCAGTGGCAGAGCAGTTCTACCTGGAAAACGGCCGCTCGCTGCCTCTCTACCCTACCGAGATCCTGGCCGAGCGGTTCTTGAACACAGACGATTTCGACCGATACCGCCACGACCTCGCCAGATTTCTTCAAGATCCGAACTACTTTGACGAAGAAGAGCAAGAGGAGATCAACGCGTTTCTGGACGACTTGCAGAACAACCCGGATCCCGGCGTGCAACAGGACTGTGGCCAGCGCCTTTGGGATTTCTACACTCAGTACCTGGATATGACTCCACGCATTCCTATGGAGACCGAAAAGGTGCTGCAACACATGGTCGAACGGCTGCTGGCTGAGGGGTATGCTGGCCTGCTGCTGATCCTGGACGAGGTGTCCCTCTTTATGCAAGGACGCGTCGCCCAGCGGGTTGAGGACCAGAAGACGCTGGTAGTCCTTTCCAACCGGCTGGCAAAGGTAGAGAACCTGCCGGTGTGGACCATCTGTGCGGCGCAGCAGGCCATCATGCCCCGGATCGATGGGGCGATCAACATCCTGGCGCGCGAGCGGCTGGACCTGGTGCCCTTGTTGAGCAAGGAGGGGGCCTACTATGACATTGCCCTGGCCCGGGTGCGGGAGGTGACCGATCCTGCTGCCGTCGACCAATACTATGAGGATTACAAGCGGGGCTTCAGTTGGCCCCAATCTGAGGGCAAGGATCAGTTTGCCCGGTTCTTCCCGTTCTATCCTCCCAGCCTGAGCGTTGTGCGGGAAGTATCGATGAACATGACCACGGTACGGTCTGCGCTCTACTTCATGTTGCAGACCCTCAAGACGCAGCGCAAGCAACGCTCCCGAGAGCTCATCACCCTTTGGTCGTTGTTCGACGACGTGGTGGACTATGAGGAGGATCCCTCAGGCACGGCCAGGGCCATTGCTAGCATCAGGGCCAAGTGGCCCGAAGCATGGCGGGCTTACGAGACAGCCAAGGCACAGTTGGACACAGAGGTCAAGGGGCCTCTGAAAGTCTACCGCAGCCGCTGTGAAAAGATCTGCAAGACCCTCTTTCTCTACCACGTCGCAAACCTGGCACCCAATGGGCTGGGGCACGAAGAGCTGATGAACGCGGTCATGGAGTGGAAGGACCATGACAGGGAACAGGAGGCCGATCTCCAGGACAATCTCGACCACTATGAGGTTCTGACTGACAAGTTGGAGCAGGCGTTGGTCCAAGTAGTCAAAGTGGGACAGCAGTACCGCTTCAACCCCACCGGCGTCGGCACGCCACCATCCGAGCATTTCCGGAAGGCACGCGCTGAGGCGGAACAGAGCGAGGTCCAGCAACGGCAGGCCTGGCAAGCACTGCTGGCATTGGATGGTTGGCAGGTGGCCGCGCAACTGATGATCATGGATCTGGCGCAGGGCATCCGTTCCATCTTCAGGGGCATCGCCCCGAGCAGCCAGGAGGACATTACGCTGAGGTGGCACGGCCGAGAGATCAGCGGTCGGGTGTATATGCGCGACCTGCTGGATATCGCCAACCGCGGCGCGATGCTGCCGTCGATCAACAGCGCCGAAACCGGACTGGACTATGCCGTGTATATCAGCTCGACGCCGGCGGTTACCGAGTTACCGCATCTGGTCAAGAGCAAGAAGGATCCTCGCGTCCTTTTCTGGTCTCCAGACCAGTTAGCTGCATCTGAGCGGGCGTTGCTGGTGGATTTCGCCGCCTACCGGTCGCTGGTTGCCGAGTTTGGCGGTCGGGATACCCAGGAAGCCAAGGACGTGTTGGACTGGGTCCAGCGCCAGTTGCGCGACCAGATGGGCCCCATCTACCGCATCGTCCCGGATAGCTACGGCCGGGGGACCATTGCTGCCCTGGATCACTTGGAGATGCCCTTTGTCGCTCAGGGGGAGCTAACTGCCATCCTCACGCCTTTGGTCGGCCAGGTGCTGGATGCCACTTATGTGTGCAGCGAGATGGAATTCGACGTGCCAGCATCCTTTAACGACACCAACGCGGTCAATGTCATCAACGGTATCGTCAAGGTGGGCGAGATCCCACGTGGAGCCAGACCCAACCGGGACATCTCGGCCGCCCAGAACTATGGGTTCGCCTTGCAGATCATGCAGCGTCCGAACAACCGAAAACTGAACCTGGACCCATGCCGCTACACGCGCGACATGGCCAGATGGATCGAGGACAAGCTGGGCGACAGTAGCACCTCTATGCCGGTCATCACCATCTACAAGAACTTTATGGGCATCGGCGGCCCTGGCGGCAAGGATTATGGCCTCAGCCGCCGGATGGTGCAGCTCTATCTCCTGTGCCTGGTGCGGGAGGGAAAAATCCGGCTGACCCTATCCGGGCGCAACATGCCCGTCGACGTGATTGACTATAGCAGCATCGCGAGCCTCGACTTTAGGGCGGCGGTACTGGAAGCGTTCGACCAGATCCAGAGGTTGAAACCGCCAGAGGGCTGGGAGGTAGTGGCACCCTTTGCTGCAGTGCTGCTGGAGGACGATGACCTCCTCCTGGCATGGCAGGATGCTGACATCCAGGCCGGCGTACAACGGCTTATGGCCATCAAGAGGGAGAGCCTGAAACCGTTCCAGGGCTTGAAATCCGGGCTTGCCGATCTGTTTGACGAGGTGGGGCGGGCAACGTCGCTGGAGGAGCGGCTGGAAGCCTGGGAAGTCTTTCTCGCCAGCCACGTGGATGCAGCGGAACCGATCCCATTCTTGCGCAATGCCCTGCACCAAGCCTTTGGCTATCCCGTCTATCCCGACGACACGGTGCGTCAAGAGGACGTGGACGATCTGGCCGCGCGACAGGTGGAGGTGGGACAGGTCCAAGCTTTCTACCAGCACCGGGATCGGGTGCGGGCTGCAGCCCGGTATGCCGGCTTTGAGTTGCCCGACCAACGCGCATTGGCGACGATCCGAAGGACGCTACAGAAGGGGCGCCGTTCGCTGGAGCACCTGGAGGTATTGATCGCCAACGAGGCCCGGCTGCTCAGTGAATTCCTAGAACCGGTGGAGGGTGCGATCCAGAGCTATAGCGTGCGCTACTTGCAGGTCTTTGAAAAGGTGACCTCCCGCGCGGAGCAGGTGCGCATGCAGATAGAAGGACTTGTGGACCAGCCTGCATACCGCGTGCTGGCCCGGCTGGCGCGGGTAGCGCAGCTCGGTGGGGATTTGCGTCCCCAGGTCCAGCGTGCAATGCGGCAGGTTCTGGAAGAGCCATCTCGGCTCTTTCCCACGGTGTCAAGTCGTGCCGATGTGGAACGCCTGCTGCGCGAATGGCCAGTGCCGCCCCAGTGCGCACTCACCCTTGACAATGCGGAAGAGTGGATGCGGAAAGCGGATGATGCGCTGGTGTCCTGCCAGGGGGCCCTCGATGCCGCGCTTCTCGACCGGGCGACGCTGCTGCACAGTGAGGCCCTGCGCGAGCGCCTGGCACAAGGGCACCACGAATCGTTTATCGCCGGCCATTTGAGAGCAAAGACTGTAGAGGGCACTGCCGAATACTTGATTCAGACCCTGGGCGGTGAAACCACAGGAGAACCAGATCCGGTAGACTTGCTCATCCGATACCTGAAAAGGCTGAACGTGCGCAAGCTCCGGCTGGCCGATTTCTCTCCCAGCAAGCGCACGATCGAACCGGGTGACCTGGAGCAGATCGTCGGTGAGTTCCGCGACTACCTCTCAGATGCCCTGGCGGCCGGGCAAGACGAGCTCTCTGTCGTCGAGTTGGAGTAGCCCTCAAGAGGGGATGGCATGATCGAACAGTGGATCCTGGAAAAGATCGAGCCACACAAGCGCGCGCCGCTGATCATCCTGCGCGACCCGCAGCGGGTGATCCAGCCCGGTGCCCACGTGGTGGATGGTTGGGCCGAGGAGAACGGATTCTCGGTCCTGTTTTGCGCCGGCAACCTGGCCCTGCGCGAGATGTACGAGACCATCCGCGATGACGCCGAGACACGGGTGCTGGTCGTGGACCGCAGCCGAGCGGAGGCCCGGATCCCGCTCTTCTATCCCGATCTGGCGGCCGTGGCATCCCCCAAGTGCAAGGTGACCCTCTCTCTGCGCGACTTCTTGGTGGAAAAGACCGGCGATCCTCACTGGCCCTACCTGGTGGACGACCGCAACCTGTCGCGGCTGATCTTGGCCAATCTGCCAGATACGCTCCGGGCGTACGAGCAACTGCGTCAGGTCAATCCTGGTCGTTTCAGTGACAGCGATCTGTACAAGATTGTCCTGGGCGCGGTCCTCAAGGTCAACCCCTTCCGCACGCTCTCGGCCACCGAGATCCGCCGCCTATGCGTAGAGCAGCACCAGGCTCTAGAGTCGATCAGCGGGATCCTGCCCTCCGACGTGATGGAGACGCTACGGAGGACGATCAGCCGAGCCCCGAAGCCCTTTTGCTGGCTGTTGGAGCGGGACCCAGCTCTCATCGTCCGGGCTTTCACCCTGGCAGCTATCATGCACCAGCACGGCCTGGAATATCAGATCCTGCTCAGTAACCTCGATCCGGCCCTCCACGACTACCGGATGATCGAGCCACAGTTCCTTGACCAGGCAACGCAAGAGCAATTGGCTGCCGACCCGGACCTCGTCCTCGCCGACGTAAAGGATGCCGAGACGTTCCTGCAACAAGACCCGGCCCGGCTGGCATTCCTGCTGCGCGATCGCCTGCAGGTGGACGACCCCAAGCACGCCGTACGGGTGCTAGAGAACGAGCGGCTATCTCTGCTCGTTCGGGGGATGGCGCTGCTGTCGCTGCTCGCGGATCTGCTCGCGAACAAAAAAGTGGGCTTCCACACCACGGTCGTCGAACTGCTGGACCGCCAGGCAGAGGAAGCATCCACCCTGGCCGTGCGCCGACCCACCGAAAGCTGGCAGACGCTGCAGAGTGCCTACTGCCAGGCGATCGCCGTGTACCAGTTGGCCGCCAGACTCGTAGAGCACGCCAAGCGGTTCGCGGTGACGCCCGCCACCGAACTGACCTTTGCCGAGTTTGACCAGTTGTGGAACCAGGAGCGCCTGAATCGGCTCGACTACTACGCCTCTGCGCTGGAGCGGACGCTGCGCGTAGGCAATCTATTCCCCCTTCCTATGAACGCATTCTGGCCCGAGTTGGCCGGTCGCTGGGAAAAGGCGCGCCAGGCGCTCAAGGTGACTGTACAGGCCATTGGCGATGTGCAGAATCTGATAGATGCCCGCTTCCAGGATCTGTACCGTCTGCACTACGGGGCGTGGATCCGGCAACCCGACGCGCCGGTGGTATTTACCCACCAGTTCCTCTCGCGGATGGTGGGAGCGCACTGGGACCCGAAGTCGGGGCGCAAGGCAGTGGTCATGGTCTTTGATGGGCTGCGCACCGACGCCTGGGACGAGATCCTGCGACCGGTGTTCGAAGAGCGGTTCCGGGTGATCGAGAGCCGGCCTGGCAGTGCCTTGATCCCGACCGAGACCTATCTGAGCCGCAAAGCGCTCAGCGCCGGATGCCTGCCGGAGGCGTTCACCGCGACGCGCGAGTTGGATCTGCTCAAGTCGTGGCTCAAGGACTACATGGGACAGAGTCCCCATTTTGAGGCCGTCTGCGATGACGACACGGTCGACTCGGGGATGACAGTGCGCTATGTCTCGGACCCGTTCGAGTACATCGTATTCAACTTTACCGACCGGAACCTGCACAACAACGACGCCGAGCTGGCGCTCATCTACAACACCACTGTAGCGACCATCATCCGCGAGGATGTGCGCAGCGTACTGAGGGAGCTGCCCGACGACGCGCTGGTCTTTGTGACCAGCGATCACGGTTTTGCTCCGGTGCCTGCCCCGGTGATCAGGGTGCCGGACAGGATCGTCGCCGACAGGCACGATGTCAAATACCGCTATGTGCTTGCCACAGACCAAATGGAAGGGGTGCACAGCAAGGACGTGATCGAGTTTGATGCGCGCGTGCTGGGCATCCCCACACACAGCGAAACGAACAAAGACGTGCCGATCCACTATGCCCTTTTTCCGCGTCCCGGACATACGCTTCGCCGCCCCTCGGGACCGCATAGGCCCGATCGGTACACCCACGGCGGCCTCAGCCTGGCCGAGTGTTTGGTGCCGATGGTCGTACTTGGGCCGCAGGAGAAAGGCGTGCCGCTGCTGCGCATCGAGAGCGTGCAGCAGGTCGGCTCGGTCAGCGAGGGAGAGGAACTAGAGATCGAGATCGCCGTCGCGGCCGCCCAGACGGCGGTGCCCGATCTGAGCGTCTCCCTGTCCTTTAGCCGGGACGAGATCTCAACACGCCGGGAGGTCTTTCGAGGTGCCAGGACCACCTATACGGTGCGCTGGCAGCCTCGACTGGGCGACCTGACAGATGAGGACCGACAGCAACGCGAGATCATCCTCCCGGTGACGGCCATCTTGACCTACCACCAGGGCGGAGAGACCGTGCGCTTGAGCGTGACCGCCGACGTGCGGGTCAAGCTCGATCCCACACGCCTGCGCCGCCGCGTCGACTCCAAGCTGGACCTGCTGATGGGCGTGGTGCCCAAGGGGCTCAAGAGTTGACAGGCTGGCGAGCGCGAGCTATCTGTTGGCATCCGATTATCCGGCCCACGCAAACGTGGGACGTGCATCCGTTGACCGGTCCACTGCTGCCCTAAACAGCAAACGAGCGCAGCGGACCTTGCTTGCGGAAAAACCGTCAGCTGTGATACCATGAGACCTGTCATTGTGGTCATCGCTCAGGGATCTTGTGTTCGTGATATGGAGGCATACAGATGTCCGTTGAGGTAGTCGTCGAACTGCCGGAAGACGTGTTCTCTGCTCTGCGCCGCACGCCGGAGGCATTCGTCAGCGAGATGCGCCTGGCCGCGGCGGTCAAGTGGTACGAGATAGGACTGCTCTCCCAGGGCAAAGCGGCCGAGGTCGCCGGCGTGAGCCGCCAGGAATTCCTGAACAGTCTGGCGCGCTTCCAGGTCTCTCCCTTTCAGGTCACTCCGGACGAGCTCGTGCAAGAGTGGAACCGTGAGTGAACGCCAATGGGTCCTCAATGCCTCGCCCTTGATCCTGCTGGGCAAAGCCGGGCACATCGGCCTGCTCGAAGCACTGTGCAGCGAAATGGTCATCCCCGCCGCAGTGGCGGCCGAGGTGCGCGCTGGCCCCCGCTGGGATGCCGGCCAGGATTGGCTGCAGAGCCGGGCACAAGCCTATGTCCGGCACATAGAACAGGTTGACCCGCTGGTAAGGGCGTGGGACCTGGGCGCGGGCGAAAGCGAGGTCTTGACCTGGGCGCGCCGGAACCCGGGCTGCGAAGCGATCCTGGACGACCGGGCAGCACGAGACTGTGCGATCGCCCTGGGCATACCCGTGCGCGGCACGCTGGGGGTCGTTTTGGCAGCCAAACGAGAGGGGCTGATCCCGTGCGTGCAGCCTATCTTTCAGCGCTTGCAAGACGCAGGCCTGCGCATTGCACCTGGGGTGCTGGACACCGCCCTGTCACTGGCTGGCGAAAGAGAAACCTAGACGGAGCACGAAACACTCAACACACAGTACGCAGCACCCAACACGCTCCCACCCTTGGAGAGACCATGGCCCGTAAACGAACGCCCGCACAGCAGTCCTCGTTCATAAAGCACGAGATCCCCGAGATGCCGGAAGGCTACTATTCACCCGGTCCGAACCGCAACCTGCGCCGCTTTGTCGAGCAGCACGCCACGCCCTACGATGCAGAGACGGATGACTATAATGTGCCGCCTTTCGATAAACCCATCACCACCACCAAGGCCACGGCGATCTACAACATGCACACCTACTGGAGCAAAAAGCCGCACGACGCGATCCGCCAGTACATCCGCCACTACACCCGGCCCGGCGACCTGGTGCTCGACTCGTTTTGCGGTTCCGGCGGCACGGCGCTGGCGGCGCTGATGGAGGGGCGGGCAGCGATCGCCATGGACCTCTCCCCCGCGGCAACCTTTATCACCAAGAATTACTGCACGCCTGTGGACGTAGACGCACTGCAGCGCGCCTTTGAGGAACTGAAGGCAAAGGTCAAGCCGGAGATGGACTGGCTGTACGGGACGCGCTGCGACCGCTGCGATGGGCGGGCGACGACGGGATACACCGTCTACTCCTACGTGTTTCAGTGCCCGCGCTGCCTGGAAAAGGTGACTCTGTTCGACTGCGTGGAGGCGCAAGGGCAGACGGCGAGCGGCAAGCCCAAGACGATCTCAGCCTGCCCGCAGTGCTATGCCCGGGGGCACGTGGAGGAGATCAGCACGCGGGACAAGCGTCTTGACCCCGTGCCGGTGCTGGTCAGCTATTTGTGCGAGGAAGGGTGCCGGCCACAGCGCAGCGAGCGCCGCCACAACGACCCCGACCCCAAAAAGCGTGCCTTCTTTGAGCAGTACGACCTGGGCAAGCTGCGCGAGATCAAGAGCAAAGAGATTCCATACTGGTACCCTCGAAACCGTATGCTAGATGTGCCTCAGGAGCAGCTACAATGGGGTATGCTATGGCGTCCCTACCATGGAGATATCCAAAGAGTTGATCAGTTCTTCACAAAACGCAATCTGCGGTGCATTGCTGCTTTACTGTGCAGAATCAGCGAACTCGCATGTGCAGAATGTGAGAAAGAGACCTTAAGATTCGCCCTCCAGTCATGTATTTTGAATTGCTCTATTATGTACAGGTATCGGGAAAGTGGCAAAGGCGGCATAGCAATGGGAACCTACTACGTTCCTCCTGTTTATCAAGTGATGAATGCTTTTTCCAGTTTTGAAGGCAAACTCCAAGATGTAGCTCGAGGGTTGGTGAACCTTGCAGAAATCTTGACGACTGATCTATTGATTTCAACTCAATCAGCCCTGCATCTTGGGCAGATTCCATCTGACTCGATTGATTACATATTCACTGATCCGCCATACTCGTGGAAAGTCCAGTACGGTGAATCTAACTACCTGTGGGAAGCATGGATGCAATTTGACACGAGTTGGTTACAACAGGAAGTGATCATCAACCCGGCAAGAGGGCTGGACGAACAGGATTGGAAATACAGGATGT
>JADHXD010000217.1 GCA_016783145.1 Anaerolineae bacterium | reverse complement strand
GTGGACGTGTACATCAACACCACGATCAACGGCATGGGCGAGCGAGCGGGCAATGCCGACCTGCTGTCGTGCATCCTGGCGCTAAAGTTCGCGCGGGGCATCGGCGACGTGCTCGAGTTGGGTCACGACCTCGATCTGTCGGTGGCCTGGAAGCTGGGCCACTATGTGGCCGATGCGTTTGGGCTGCCCGTGCCGATCAACCAGGTCGGCGTTGGCGCCAATGCCTTTGCGCACGAGTCGGGCATCCACGCCGACGGCATGCTCAAGGATCGCCACAACTATGAGATCTATGACTATGAGCTGCTCGGGCGCTCGCAGTGGTCCTACTGGCCCACGGGGCGGGTGATCACCACCGGCGAGTATGGGGGCATGAATGGGCTGCGTCACGTCTACGAGCAAATGGGCATCACCTTTGAAGACGATGAAGCGGCGCTACAGGTACTGAACCTGGTACAGGTTGCCAACGCGCACAACCAAATGCAGTTGGCACCCGATGAGCTGCGCTTCATTGCCGAGTATCCGCGCCAGGTTCACAAGCTGCTCAGTCTCTCCATTCCCGACCCTGCGGAGCACATCGGCGTGCGGCGCGAGCAGGACCTCGTCGGGCAGAACAACCGGAACAACGGACACGGAGAAGGCGAGAGCGAGCTCGTACCGTGGATTGAGGTCGCGCCCCGCAGATCGGCGATGTAAGATCCTCAGGGGAGAGTCTATGGCAGACCAGTTCAAGCGCATCGTGGTCAAACTGGGGTCCAACGTGTTGAGCGCTGGGACCAATCGCCTCAACCGCGCCCACCTGATAGAGATCGTGCGCCAGATCGCCCAGCTCCACCAGCGGGGGATCGAGGTCGTGGTGGTCACCTCGGGAGCGGTGCTCGCCGGGCGGGAGCGCATGGGCTACCCGCAGCTCAAGCCGAGCATCCCCTTCCGGCAGATGTTGGCTGCCGTGGGCCAGGGGCGCTTGATGCACCTCTATGAGCAGTTCTTTGACATCTATGACATCCGCGTGGCACAGATCCTGCTCACCGCGGACGACTTTCGAAGCCGGCAGCGCTACCTGAACGCCCGGGACACGGTGCTCGGCCTGCTGCGCGAACGCGTCCTGCCGATCATCAATGAAAACGACACCGTCGCCACGGACGAGATCAAGGTGGGCGACAATGACAACCTGGCGGCCCGCGTGCTGACCTTGATCGACGCGGACCTGCTGATCTTGCTCTCGCACATCGCCGGGCTGTATACCGCCGATCCGGGCCGCGATCCGGACGCACGGCTGATCGACGAGGTGTCCCAGATCGACGAGGCGCTGTGGCGCATCGCCGGCGAAAGCGATGCGGCGGGCGGCACGGGCGGCATGCGCACCAAGATCGAGGCCGCGCAGCTCGTGGGGCGGGCGGGCGCGACGACGATCATTGCCGATGGGTGCGATGCGAACATCCTCCCGCGCATCTTGAGCGGCGAGCGAGTGGGCACGCGATTTCTGCCCCAGCTCGCCGCTTTTGGTTCCAGGGACCGGGAGGACGCGGCCCTCTCGGGCGGCCTGGAGAGCCGGAAACGATGGATCCTGGCCGGGTCTCGGGCCGTGGGCCGGATGTACGTCGACCGGGGGGCGGCGGCGGCGATCACCACCCAGGGCAAGAGCCTGCTCCCCGTGGGCGTGGTGGACGTCAGTGGGCGCTTTGAACGGGGGGAGACGGTCCGCATCTACGCCGAGGAGACCGAGATCGCACGGGGCGTCGTGCGCTATTCTGCCGGCGAGCTGGCGCAGATCAAGGGGCTGCACTCGGACCAGATCGAAGGCGTACTGGGCTATGACTATGGGGACGAGGCCGTGCACCACAATGACATGGTGGTCTTGAACACAGGCGGCCCCGTAGACACGCCCAAGGAGGAGGGAAGAGATGACTGACGAGGTCAACCTGCAAGAAATGGGCCAGCGCGCCCGAGCAGCTCGACGGGGGCTGGCGACGCTGCTGACCACGGAAAAGAACGACGTGCTGTCTGCCCTGGCGGACGCCCTGGAGGACTCGGCCAACCGGCGGGCGATCCTCGAGGCCAACGGGGCGGACATCTCTGCCGGCGAGGAGGCCGGGCTGAGCGCGGCGCTGATCGACCGCTTGCGGCTGACCCCCAGCCGGCTGGCGGGCATGGCCGCCGGGGTCCGTGACGTCGCCGCCCTTCCCGACCCGATCGGGGACACGTTCGAGATGCGCCGCATGCCCAACGGCCTGCACGTCGGCAAGCGGCGAACGCCGATCGGCGTGATCGGCGTGATCTATGAGGCCCGTCCCAACGTGACCGTCGACATTGCCGCCCTGTGCCTCAAGACGGGGAACGCGGTCATTCTGCGCGGTGGCAAGGAAACGCTGCACAGCAACCGCGCGCTGGTCGATGTGATCCAGGGGGTCTACGCCGGCGCCGGCCTGCCCGAGGGCACGCTGCAGTGGATCTCTTCGCCCGACCGGGGATTGGTGATGGAGATGCTCCGCCTGGATGCCTACATCGACATGATCATCCCCCGCGGTGGGGCGGGCCTGCACCGCCTGGCCCGCGAAAACGCCACGATCCCGGTGATCACCGGCGGGATCGGTGTCTGCCACCTCTACGTCGAGCCTTCCGCCAGGCTGGACCGGGCCGTCGAGATCGTTTTCAACGCCAAGGTGCAGCGCCCCTCGGTCTGCAACGCGCTGGACACGCTGCTCGTCCACAGGGACGTCGCCGCCCGCTTTCTCCCCCTGGCCGCCCAGCGCCTGAGCGACGCGGACGTCGAGCTGCGCTGCGATCCCCCTTCGTTCGGGATCCTCGCCGCCGTCGAGGACGCGCGGTGGCGGATGGTCGCTGCAGAGGAGGCCGATTTCGGGAACGAGTTCCTGGCCTTGATCCTCTCGATCAAGGTGGTCGATGGCCTGGAAGAGGCCCTGGAGCACATCGACCGCTACGGCACCGGCCATTCGGATGGCATCCTGACCGAAGACTATACGCACGCCCAGCAGTTCCTCGACGCCGTCGACTCGGCGGCGGTGTACGTCAACGCCAGCACGCGCTTTACCGATGGCGGGCAGTTTGGCCTGGGCGCCGAGGTGGCGATCAGCACGCAGCGCCTCCACGCCCGCGGGCCGATGGGATTGCAGGAGCTGACCACCTACAAGTGGATCATCTACGGGCAGGGACACGTTCGGGAGTGAGACACATCGCCCCTCACCCCTGCCCCGCACAAGGAGGATTGCCTTGACCACGTTCAAGTACGCCCAGTTGCCCGTCACAGAAGTCTCCCCGGATATGCGACGCCGCCTGGTGCACACCGACCACATCATGCTGGTCATCGTCGACCTGGACGGGCCGAGCACGGCGGTTCCCCTGCACCAGCACCCCCACGAGCAGATCTCGTACATTGTCGAGGGGGAGGTGAATTTCGTCATCGGTGATGGCGCAGAGCGCGCGGTCGATCGGGTCGGGCCGGGAGACGCAGTCGTCGTGCCCCCGGACGCCCCGCACACCGTCGAGGTGTTGACCGAGAGCGCGCGGGTGATTGACTGCTTCTATCCGATACGAGAGGATTTCTTATAGCGGTCAGCGGTCAGCTATCAGCGGTCAGCGGTCAGCTATCAGCGGTCAGCTATCAGCCGTCCGTCGTCCGTCGTCCATCGTCCGTCGTCATTGGTCTGTCGTCAGCAGATGCGCTACAATCACTCGTCACTCACAACCGGTAGCCCACAAGTGATCTAGGGGCGATGCTCGGTGGTACTGCTCGTGGCAGACGAGCTGGATAGCCTGGGTCTACTCTTGCCGTCGGCAGTCTGACGGCTAGCGCCTCACACTTGTCCCCGTTTCCCATCCGCGATATAATGGCCACAGGTACAGGCCTTGTGCGAGCGTGTGCTCGATCGATAGAGGGCGCAGACTGCTGGGAGGTGAGTCATGCCTGACCAGTACACGGTGACTGGTGTGTTGTCGGACGGAGAGATTGTCGTCTTGGACCAATCCGTGCCTTTGGCCCCTGGCCGCGTGCGAGTGACGGTCGAGACGCTGTCGGCCACCCAATCTGATGCGACCTTTCTCAGCAAGCTGGTCGAGATCCACGAGGCCCTGCGCGCCAGCGGGTATCGCTCTCGCACCAGAGAAGAGATCGATGCACAGATCGAGGCCGAACGCACCAGTTGGGAGAGATAGCTGTGCGCATTTACCTGGACACGGCTCCGCTCATCTATCCCGTCGAGAACGTCCCTCCTTATGTCTCAGTCATAGCAGCATGGCAGGCTGCTCCCGGCACGATCCAGGATGGCACCACGGATCACGTGAACAAAGACAGGACGTGACTGAACGGCAAGGGGATATACGGCCTCGCAGCCCTCTTTTTCTGCCCATTCGCGATGAGCTGGGCTTTCTCGATGCCGCGCGGCAATACCACGAGGGACACTCAAGAGCACAGCCCGACCGGGCCGCCAGACAGGGGATGAGCGCTGTGGAATGCGCATCCTAGAAAGGAACGAGATGGAAAAGGTTGTGAAAGTCGAGATCCCGGAAGAGTGGCTTCAAGACCTGGAGTGGGACCAGGCGACCGTGATGCAAGAGATCGTCCAGCTCGGTGTGTACCAGTTCAAGGTCCGTCGCGCTCTGGAGATGTACCAGGCTGGGACCGGTTCCCTGGGCTACGTGGCCGAGAAGGCCGGCCTGTCCAAGCGCGACCTCATCCGCGAGGCTCGGGCGCGCGGCATCGAGCCCCCCTTTGACGAAGGTACCGTGCGCGAGGAATTGGGCCAGTGACTTATGAACTGCGAGTGGTCAGCGACGCAGGCCCTCTGATCGTCCTCGCCAAGCTCAACCTGCTGCATTTGCTCGGTGCGCTCTATGGCCGCGTTCAGATTCCGCGTTCGGTATATCAAGAGGTCGTGATCGAGGGCATGCGCGCCGGACACGAGGACGCCAGGACTCTGTACCTGTTCCTGGAGCAAACAGGGTGGCCCATCCAAGATATCGCTCCAGAGGAGATCCCCGCCGATCTCCGCGCTGCGCGCCTGGATCGCGGTGAGCGCGAGACTTTAGCCATCGCCGTGGTCTTGGGCAGTGACTTGGTGCTGATGGACGAAACGGTGGGCCGCGAGGTCGCTCGCGCGAGTGGGCTGGCTGTACGCGGTTCCCTGGGTATCCTGATCCAGGCCTACCGGCAGGGCGCGATCGATGCGGGCCAGTTGCGTCTGTACCTGGCCGAGATCGCCCGTCGACAGGACATCTGGGTCCATCCGGCGTTGGTGGAACGCCTGCGGCGTGACGTATTGGGAGAGTGATGGGGAGCCGAGCGGTCAGCTATCAGCGGTCAGCTATCAGTCGTCAGCCGTCCATCGTCATTGGTCTGTCGTCCGTAGATGTGCTACAATGCAGTCGGCAGAGCATACACCTTTCTTGAGGATTAGTGCCTCCGGATGACCCGCGGAACCTGGGTTGGCTTTTCCTCTCGTTTCTCAATCCAAGGGAGGCCCTGTACCGTGCTCGAGTTCCCGGCCCGCTTTCTGGCCTACGTAGATGGGCAGATCGCGGCCAAAGACTCCAACAAGGTACGGATCGTGCTGGAGCGATGAGATGACGACCTTGTCGCCTGATACATCCCCACAGATAGAACGCATACAGATTGAGGGGCTGCGACAGATGCCTCCGTGGCGCAAGCTGGCGCTGGTAGGCGACATGAACGAGGCCGTGCACGCGCTGGCTTTGGCCGGACTGCGACAGCGCTATCCCGACGACACGCCCGCGCAGCGTCGCCGGCGGCTGGCTGACCTGGTGCTGGGGCCGGAATTGGCCACACGTGTCTATGGTCCCCTGCAGGAGGATGGGTGATGCTTGCAGAGTCCATCTCGGTGGCACTGCTCGTGGCCGGCGAGCTAGATGCTCTTGGGATCCTCTATGCCATTGGCGGCTCGCTGTCCAGCGCCGTTCACGGCGTGATGCGGGCTGCTTGAGACGATTTGCGGTAAGGGACAGCGGTCAGCAGTCGGCAGTCAGTCGTCCATCGTCCGTTGTCGATGGTCCACCGTTCATCGTCAGCCGCCCGCCGCGCGTCGTCCGTCGTCCATCGTCAGTGGTCAGCCTTCAGCTCGCGCCCAGACCGCTGCAGCGTGGCAATCGCAGCTATGTGGACCGTATCTCTTGGATGACCCAGTCAAAGGTCTCCAGGAGTTGCTCAAGTGCGGCCTTGTCCTTG
>JADHXD010000069.1 GCA_016783145.1 Anaerolineae bacterium | reverse complement strand
CGGTTTTGAACCTGCGCGCCATATGCACCCCTCCCGATTGTTGATTCGTTCGACATTCTCAAGTACGCGCACACGCGGGGATACGCGTACCACACTTCCAGATCGGAGCACAAGTGTCTCTCCGACAGGCTGCTAGGAGGCTCAGATATGGCCAAGCCCAGAAATGTCGTCGTCGCCCAGTCGGGCGGCCCCTCTCCGGTGATCAATGCCTCGCTGCGCGGGGTGGTCGAGACCTGCCTGGCCATGCCCGATGTGTTCGGCACCGTCTACGCCGGGCAGCACGGCATCGAAGGAGTGTTGTGCGAAGAGTTGATCGACATGTCGGCCCAACCGGCAGAAGAGATCGCCTTGCTGAGCACCACGCCCGCCGCCGGCGCCATCGGCACCTGCCGCTACAAGCTCCGCCCGAGCCAGCAGGCCGACCTGGAGCGGGTGATCGAGGTCTTCAAGGCGCACGACGTTGGCTTTTTCTTCTACAACGGCGGCAACGACTCGATGGACACGGCGCAACAAGTCGCCGAACTGGCCCGGCAGCGCGGTCTGGATCTGGTGGCTACCGGCGTGCCCAAGACCATCGACAACGACGTCGGCGACAGCGCCTTCAAGCTGATCGATCACACCCCGGGCTACGGCTCGGTGGCTCGCTACTGGGCCCTCAACGTCCAGAACGCCAACGAGGAGAACCGCGGCTCCTCGCCCGCAGACCCCGTGCTCGTCCTGCAGGCCATGGGACGCAAGATCGGCTACATCCCCGCAGCCGCGCGCCTGGCCGACCCGGACCGGGAGATGCCGCTGTTGATCGCGATGAGAGAATCCGGACTGACCCTGGAGGAGCTGGCCGACAGAGTGAACGACACCCTCAAGGATCGCGGTCGCGCCCTGCTGGTGATCAGCGAGGGCTTTGAGGTCGGCGACATCGGCGCGCGCAAGGACTCCTTTGGTCACACCATGTTCAGCGCCAGCGGCACCACCGTCGAGCAGATCACCGTCAACTACCTGAACGAGATCGGCCTGGCGGCGCGCGGGGCGGCGCGGGGCAACGTGCCAGGCACCGACCAGCGCCACAACATGATCTATGCCTCGACAGTTGACCTGGAAGAGGCATACAAGGTGGGCCAGAAAGCGGCCTTGATCGCTGCCGAGGAGGGCTCGGGCTATATGGCCACCATCCTCCGCCAGCCAGGCCCCATCTACAGCGTAACCTATGACAAGGTGCCCCTGGAGCTCGTCGCCAACTCGGAGCGCTCCTTCCCCGAGGCCTGGATCGACGGGGGCGGCACCGACGTCACCGACGACTTTGTGCGCTACGCCCGCCCGCTCATCGGCGACGACTGGCCGAGCATCCCCCTGGTGGATGGGCGGCAGCGGTTCGCCCGGCTAAAGCCGGTCCTGGCCCAACAGGTGCTCCCTGCCTACCGGCCCCAGGCCTGGCCCGTGCCATAAAGGACGCTCCTGTGAGCAGCAAGCGCTTCTCTGTCCTTGGCGGCGTCGCCCTGACCAGCGTCGCCGTGCTCAACCTCGAAATCGTGATCACCCGCATCTTTTCCGTCCTGATGTGGTATCACTTTGCGTTCATGATCATCTCCCTGGCCCTGCTCGGCAGCGGCGCCGCTGGCGTCTGGCTCTACCTGGCGGCCGGCCGCTTCCCCAGGGAACGGGCGCACGAGCGCCTCACCTTGTTGTCCGCGCTCTTTGCCCTCGCCGCTGTGGGCGCCTTTGCCCTCTTTCTGCAGATCCCTTTCGACGCCCAGGCTCTGCAGAAAGGGATGAGCTGGAGTGCGATCGCCTGGCTGGCCCTCATCTACTTCGTCCTGGCGATTCCCTTCCTCCTCGGTGGGGCGACGATCGCCCTGGCCATCAGCCGCTTCAGTGAATCCGTCGGGCAGATCTACTTCTACGACCTCCTCGGCGCCAGCCTGGGCTGCCTGGTCAGCATCGCCGCCCTGACCGCACTCGGGGGCGCCAGCAGCGTGCTCCTCGTCGGTGTGCTCGCGGGTCTGGCCTCTGTCTCCTTCTCCCTCCAGGCCGAGCGGGTGACCTGGCGCGTGGCCTCGATCGCCGTCACTGTGCTCCTCGCCGCTCTGCTCGCCGGCAACCTGCGCGGCGACTGGCTCCAGGTCCGGCACCGCACCGGCTACGAGTCCACCCACGAGATCGTCTACGAAAAGTGGAACGCCCTCTCGCGGGTGACCGTGTACGAGGACCCGTGGTGGCTGCAGCCCTTTGGCTGGGGCCTCAGTCCCACCTACGAGGGCCCCGACCCCGGCCACCTGCTGATGCTCATCGACGCCAAGGCGGGCACGCCCATCCAAAAGTGGACGCCGGACGACTGGGGGATGATCGACTTTCTCCGCTATGACCTGACGTCGATCGCCTACAACCTCCTGCCCGAGGCGGACGTGTTCATCATCGGCCCCGGCGGCGGGCGCGACGTGCTGGCCGGGCTCCTCTACGGCGCGCGCCAAATCACCGGCGTCGAGCTGAACCCGGCGATCATCGACGCCGCGCGGGTCCACTTTGGCGCCTATGCCGGGCACGTCTACGACCGGCCCAACGTCCGCGTGGAAGTCGAGGACGCCCGGACCTACCTGGCTCGCAAGGAGGAGCGCTTTGACCTGATCCAGGCCTCGCTGATCGACACCTGGGCCGCTTCCTCGGCGGGCGCGTTTGCCCTCTCGGAAAACGGCCTCTACACGCGCGAGGCGTTTCTCACCTACTATCGCCGGCTCAGCCCGCGGGGGATCGTCAGCTTTTCCCGCTGGTACTTTGTCGAGGACCCTGCCGAGACGCTGCGGTTGCTCGCCCTGGGCTTGGATAGCTGGCGTCGCGCTGGCGTGAGCGACCCCGCGGCCCATACGGTCCTCATCGCCAACTTGAGCAAGAACCGCTCTGCTACCGAGGGCCTGGCGACCATGCTCCTCAAGAGAACACCCTTTGCGCCGGACGAGGTCGCCCGGCTGGCCGAGATCTGCGAGGAGCTTGAATTCACGGTCCTTTATGCGCCCGGGCTGGCCGTCGAACCCAACCCGGCCTACGACCTGGTGGTCGCCCCTGATCTGGGACGCGCCATCCGTGACTATGGCCTGGACATCTCACCCCCCACGGACGACCGTCCCTTCTTTTTCAACTTTGTCCGCCCCGGCGACCTGCTGTCGCCCGACTACCGCAAGAGCCCCGTATACCGCGCCAGCGTCGAGGCCAACCGGGTGCTGGCCATCGTGTTGGGCATCTCGTCCGCGTTCACGGCCCTCTTTATCCTCGGCCCGATGGCCCTGCGCCGCGGGAGCGCGCTGCGCACCCGCGGGCGAGGAGCGTGGAGCCTCCTGGGCTACTTTGTGGCCCTCGGGATCGGCTTTATGCTCGTCGAGATCCCGTTGATCCAGCGCCTCACCGTCTACCTGGGCTCACCCACCTACGCCCTTGCGGTCGTCCTGTTCACCATCCTGCTCAGCAGTGGGGCAGGCAGCGCGACCACTCACCGCCTTTCCGGCGACGGAGTCGTGCGCCGCCTGCGCTGGGCACTGCCCGGCCTGCTCGCCGTCCTGCTCCTTCACCTCCTGGCCCTCCCCGCCATCCTGCGCTGGACCCAGCAGTGGCCCTTTGCCGGGCGCGTGGCGGTCTGCATCCTTGCCATCCTGCCCGCCGGTTTCGCGATGGGGCAGCCCTTTCCGCTGGGGATCAAGTGGGTGCGCGACCGGACGCCCGGTATGATCCCCTGGCTGTGGGCGGTCAACGGCGCCGCCTCTGTGGTCGGCTCTGCCGCGGCGACGATCATCGCCCTGCGGACCGGCTTTCGCATCGTGTCCCTGGCCGGCATACTCTCCTATGGCCTCGCACTGGCCCTCGCCCTCCGCGCCTGGCCGCGCGACGATCAGTAGGGCACGTATCCCTACGTGCCGCAGCCGTAGCTGGTTCCTACGCTCCGCGTGGGCACCAGGCAAGCACTTGTGGTGAACGCTGAATCGTAACCTGCTCCGTCAGAGACCCCGTCCGTTCGCGGGCTTGCCAAAGCAGTACTCTCGACGTATAATGGAGCGGCGTCGTGATCTCCTCAGTCGGAGGCGTGAAATGAGCAACGTGTCGACCGTTGTGGAAAAGCACATTCAACTGTCTGCAGAACGTGCTGACCGTTTGAACCGTCTGGCGCAGCTCCATCAGATGGCCGAAGACCAGATCATCGAGAAGGCACTGGATATTCTGTTTGCACTGACCGAGCTGCTGGACGAGGGCACTGAGCGACGGGGTTGGTCGTTCCTCTCTGATGCCGCCCTGCAACGTGTGTGGGACAACGAGGCGGACGCCGCCTACGACAACTAGATGAGCGGCTGCGTGGTGCTCTGGGGCTGTAGGACAGAGGTTCCCGAACCTGTCCTCACCCACTGTCCCGGCCTATGCAGAACGAGAGAGGACCCGCAGCCGAGGTTGCTGGTCCTTTTTGCTCCTCTTGGCTGGCCCCTATAGACTCTGTATCCGCCTCCGAGACACATCGATGTCACCTGATGTAGGGCGGCTATCCTTAGCCGCCGCGAGGCGTACGAAAAGCGATGAACGAATCTCAGAGACCGTACACGGACCCGGTAAAGGCCCCGCTCAGCGCGCCCCTGCTGCTCACCCTGTGCGCGGCCTGCATACTCTCGAGCTGCACCATCAAGGAGGAACCCATGCCAACCGAACCGATCATCGAGCGCTCAATGGAGGCGATCGTCGATCTCGACGCCGAGCCGGAACAACTGGTCAGCGGCTTCCAATTCACCGAGGGGCCGGTCTGGCTCCCCGATGGCACCCTGCTCTTCTCCGACATCCCGGCGAACCGCATCTACAGGTGGACGCCCGGCGCCGCCCAGGCCGAGGTCTACCGCGAACCGAGCGGCCACTCCAACGGGCTGACCCTCGACCGCGAGGGCCGGCTGATCGCCTGCGAGCACGACCGCCGCGTGTCGCGCAGCATCCTGTCCACATCCGTGCCGGAGGCGCGGGCGGCCCAGCCGGGGTCGCGCGCAGAGGCCGACGGTTCGACGACGACCCTGGCCGATCGCTACCAGGGGAAGCGTCTGAACAGCCCCAACGACATCGTCGTCAAATCGGACGGGAGCATCTACTTTACCGACCCACCCTACGGCCTGCCCAGGCAGGAGGAGGGCAGAGAGCTGGACTACAACGGCGTATTCCGCCTCGCCCCCGACGGGACGCTGACCTTGCTCGACGACACCTTTGAGCGCCCCAACGGGCTGGCCTTTTCACCCGACGAACGCACCCTGTACGTGGACGACTCGTTCAAGGGACACATCCGCGCCTTTGACGTGCTCCCCGACGGGACCCTGGCCAACGGGCGCGTCTTTGCCGAACTCGTGGACCCCGACAAAGCCGGCGTCCCGGACGGGATGAAGGTGGACGTCGAGGGCAACGTGTTCTGCACCGGGCCGGGCGGCATCTGGGTGTTCGATCCCTCCGGCAGGCTGCTGGGCCGGATCGTGCCCCCGGAGCAGCCTGCCAACCTGGCCTGGGGAGACGCCGACCTCAAGACACTCTACATCACCGCCCGCACCGGCCTCTACCGCCTGCGCACCAAGACCGGCGGCAACTGAAAGGTGCCAGGCACTTTGCAAGTGCCTGGCACCTAGAAGAAAGGATCAGATATGACCGCCTTCGACGCTGCAGAGCACAACTTTGAGCGTCACATCCGCCAGAACTCCTACCCGGGCCGCGGACTGGTCGTGGGACGCTCGTCCACCGACGACGCCTGGCTGATCGTCTACTGGATCATGGGCCGGAGCGCCCACAGCCGGAACCGGTGCTTTGTCATCGAGGGCAGCACGCTCCGCACCGAGCCGGTGGACCCGAGCCTCGTCGTGGACCCCGCCCTGATCATCTACGAGGCCATGCTCGAGCTTCCCGGCATCTACCTGGTCAGCAATGGCGACCAGACCCGCACCTTGTACGAGACCCTCTGCGCCGGCGGCGGGTTCGACGACGCCCTCGCCACGCGGGAGCGCGAGCCCGACCCGCCCAACTATACGCCGCGCATCAGCGCGATGCTCGACCTGCGTGCGGGCCCGGCCTTGCTCGCGTTGAGCATCCTCAAGGCAAACCCTGCCGACCCCGAGCTGACGGACCGCTTCACCTACCGCCCTGCCCCACCGCCGCCCGGCCTGGGCCTGGGCCTGACGACCTACGTGGGCGACGGGAACCCCCTGCCCAGCTTTGAGGGGGACCCGCTGCTCCTTCCCTGCCAGGGCAGCGCGCAGGCCGTCCTCGACCGCTACTGGGATGCCCTGGACAAGGACAACCGGGTCTCGCTCGCCGTGAAGCGGATCCCGGCGGGGGGCGGGCCCGGCGAGATCCGGGTCGTGAACCGCTTTGGGAATCGATGAACAAGAGCGACCGCCGCGCCTCAGGGACACAGGTCGTGCTGCTGGGGACGGGCACGCCCAACGCCGAGCCCGAGCGCTCCGGGCCCTCGGTGGCCCTCGTCGTGGACGGGAGGCCCTACATCGTGGACGTAGGCCCCGGCGTTGTCCGCCGGGCGCGTGCCGCCCACGGGGCCGGCGTGGGGGGCCTGGCGGTCGAGGGGCTGAGCCGGGCCTTTGTCACCCACCTCCACTCCGACCACACGGCGGGCTTGCCCGACCTGATCCTCACCCCGTGGGTCCTGGAGCGCGACGAAGCGCTGCACGTCTTTGGTCCTCCGGGCATCCGGGCGATGACCGACCACCTGCTCGCCGCCTACGAGGAGGACATCCAGGAGCGGGTTCGCGGCCTGGAGCCGGCCAACGAGACCGGATTTACGGTGGTCGCCCACGAGATCGAGGCCGGCCCCATCTACCAGGACAGCAGCGTCTGCGTGGAGGCCTTTCCCGTGCGGCACGGGTCGTGGCCCGCATTTGGCTTCAAGTTTACCACCGCCCAGGGATCGGTCGTCCTCTCCGGCGACACCGCGCCGGCAGAGACGCTCGTCGAGCACGCTCGCGGCTGTGACCTGCTCGTTCACGAGGTGTACTCGGCAGTGGGCTTCCAGGGGCTGACCCCAGCCTGGCAGCGATACCACCGGCAGGTCCACACCAGCACGCACGAACTGGCGGAGATCGCCTCTCGGGCCCGGACTGGCCTGCTGGTCACCTACCACCATCTCTTCTGGGGCATTCCCGAGGACGACGCCCTGTGCGAGATCACCAGCCGGTACGACAGCCCGGTCGCCCTTGGCCGGGACCTGGATTGCTATGAGATCGGATGCCGCTCGACTGCAGCGCAAGCGGCTCGTTCAAGATCCTCGGAGAGAGCTTGTGCGGCAATGGATACAAGATCACTGCAGGAAGCCAGCGCTCTCGACTGCAGTCAACGCACGCCAAAGGAGAAGCCATGACACACACCATACGCGCCGTACTGGTTGGCTGCGGCGGCATCAGCCGGACCTGGCTGAGAGGAATCGCGGACATCGAGGGCCTGGAGATCGTCGGTATGGTCGACCTCGTTGAAGAGGCCGCCCGCGGGCGGGCGGACGAGTTCGCCCTATCCGGAGCCGCCGTCGGCACCGACCTCGACACGGTGCTGGACCGCACCAACCCGGAGGTCGTCCTTAACTGCACCGTGCCCGATGCGCACCTCCAGGTGACCCTGACCGCCCTGGACCACGGCTGCCACGTCCTCGGCGAGAAACCGCTGGCCGATTCGATGGACAGCGCCAGGCGCATGCTCGCCGCTGCGGCTCAGGCGGACCGCCTCTTTGCCGTGATCCAGAACCGGCGCTACCACGCCGGCATCCGCCGCCTCACCCGCTTCCTGCGCTCCGGGGTCCTCGGCACGATCACCGCCGTGGACAGCGATTTCTACCTCGGGGCCCACTTTGGCGGCTTCCGCGATCGCATGCGCCACGTCCTGCTGCTCGACATGGCGATCCACACCTTTGATGCCGCCCGGCTGATCGCCGGCGCCGACCCGGTCTCGGTCTACTGCAAAGAGTGGAACCCGATGGGCTCCTGGTACGACCACGATGCCTCCGCGGTAGCGGTCTTTGAGCTCAGCGACCGCATCGTCTACACCTACCGCGGGAGCTGGTGCGCGGAAGGGATGAACACCAGTTGGGAGTGCGACTGGCGCGTGATCGGCACGCGCGGCAGCGTCCTCTGGGATGGATGCGAGGGCTTTCGGGCGCAGGTCGTGGCCTCCGCGGGCGGATTCCGTTCCGAGCTGCGCGACGTGGAGGTCCCTCCCTTGGACCCCGCGGACCGGATTGGCGCCCACGCCGGGCAGATCGCGGATTTCGTGGACTGTGTGCGCACGGGCCGGGTCCCCGAGACGATCTGCACCGACAACATCCACAGTCTGGCGATGGTCTTTGGTGCGATCGAAAGCGCCGGTCAGGGGCGAGTCGTCGAGATCGGAGGGTAGTGCAAGTGGAGCAGTCGCAGCCGGCACTGATCCTGCACGGAAGCTGGTCCGGAGACGCCTTCTTTCTCTGGGCCGAGTCAGCGGAACCTGCGCCGGTGAGGCGCGGGCGGGCGCCGCGCGTCAGGCACCATCCCCACGCGGCTCCCGCGCACGACCTGCGAGGGGCAGTCAGCGCGCTGGTACCCCTCGCAGGCTGGCCTGAGGACGCGCCGCCCGCGACGAGGGTCATCTTTCTCCCCTCAGACGACGGCGGGCCGCTCCTTCCCCCCTGGCTGGATCCCGGTGAGCCGCGCGGGGAACCCTCCCTGGCCCCCTGGAAGGTGACCGGGCTAGCCCTGAATGTCGCCGCCGCGCTGGACCTGCTCGTCTCCCTGCCCCTGGGCGGCGCTGGTGGCCGCCGCTGGGGCGATGACCTGCGCTACTGGAGTCTCGTCGCCAAGCTGGCCCTCGAACTGCTCGCTCACCACAAGGTCCTGCCCGGCATCGAGGAGGAGGACGGGGGGTACCGCGCCCTCTGGCTGCCCGTGCTCAGCGATCCCCACGATCAGGCACGCCTGCGCGCCCTGACCCAGGCCATGCCCCCCGTGTGCCGCGCCCTGCTCGCGGAGGACGAATCCCCCGAGACCGACCGCTGTCCCACGCCGCACGCCCTGCTCGAGGGCTACCTCAAGCGCACGGTGGACCGGCTCGTGCGTGACTGGGGCCGCGCCCGGCTGGATGGGCGGCGCAGGCCCCCTCAAGGCATCGCCGGGGTGTGGTGGCGGGCGCTGTGGGATGAGGAGGGACGGCTTGACCTGACCGCTGGGCAGCGATCGGAGATGGCGCGCCTGTACGAGACCTGGCGCGAGTGGATGGCGCAGCTCCAGGGCGCGGCAGAGTCCGCTTTCCGCCTCTGTTTCCGCTTGGAGCCGCCAGAGATAGAGGCGGAAGACGCGGGTGGGACCCGCCCATCCTGGATCGTGCGCTACATGCTGCAGGCCAACGACGACCCCAGCTTGCTGGTGCCCGCCGAGACGGTCTGGGGGGCACGCGGCGGCACGCTCAACGTCCTGAACCGGGTCTTTGAAGGAGCGCAGGAGCGGCTGCTCGCCGGGCTCGGCCTGGCAGCGCGGCTCTTTCCCCCGATCCTGGGCAGTCTGCGCACCGCGCGCCCCGAGGCCTGCGCCCTGACCGTGGACGAGGCCTACGCCTTCCTGCGCGAGGTCGGCCCGCTGCTCGAAGGGAGTGGCTTTGGCGTCCTGGTGCCCCCGTGGTGGAACAAGCCCGGCGCCCGGCTGGGAGTGCGCGCCCATCTGAAAGCGGATCCCGGCGGAGTGGGCAAGGGCATCCTCAACATGAACTCGCTGGTGCAGTTCAACTGGGAGCTGGCCCTCGGCGATCAGACCCTGACCCGGGAAGAGTTCGAGCGGCTGGCAGCGCTCAAGATGCCCCTGGTACAGGTGCGCGGCCAGTGGGTGATGCTCCAGTCCGAAGAGATCGAGGCGGCGATCGCTTTCTGGGAAAAACAGCGCGGGGAGGACCTCAGGCCCCTGAGCGAGGCGTTGGGCATCGCCCTGGGAGCCGCCGAGGAGGCGGACGGCCTGCCGCTGCAGGACGTCGAGAGCTCCGGTTGGCTGCGCGATCTGCTGGACCAATTGGAGGCCGGTGACAGGCTGGGTGAGTTGGCGCCCCCGATCGGATTGGCCGGCACGCTGCGACCCTACCAGCGCCGGGGGTACTCCTGGCTGGCCTTTCTGCGCCGGTGGGGTCTGGGAGCCTGCCTGGCGGACGATATGGGACTGGGAAAGACGATCCAGGCCATCGCCCTCTTCCTCCACGAGCGCCCGGCGGCTGCCGCTCCGCCCGCTACCGGCCCGCAGATGGTACCCGCCCCCACTGGGCCTGCTGCAAAGTCCGAGGAGGGTGCATCCCCTGATGCGCCCGGCTTGCTGGCGCAACGTGCCGCATCAGGGGATGCGGCACTCCTCAGTCAAGTCAAGAGACAATACAACAGCCCTACCGTCGCCACAGAGGCCGGGGAGGGCGAGCGCGGGCCGGCGGCAAGCGCGGCCCGCGGCGTTCCGCCGTCCCTGGTCATCTGCCCCACCTCAGTCGTCGGCAACTGGCGGCGAGAGATCGAGCGCTTCGCGCCGGGCCTCCGGGTCATGGTCCATCACGGCAGCGACCGCGCTCGGGACGACGAATTCGTCGCTGCCGCGGGCGAGCACGACGTCGTGATCAGCACTTTCGGCCTGGCAAGGCGCGATGTGGACGACCTGGTCCGTGTGCCCTGGAGCAGCATAGTCCTCGACGAGGCACAGAACATCAAGAACCCCCAGGCCAAGCAGACCCAGGCTATCCGCCGCATCGCCGCTGACAACCGCGTGGCCCTGACCGGCACGCCGGTGGAAAACCGGCTCTCCGAACTGTGGTCGATCATGCGCTTCCTCAATCCGGGCCTGCTGGGCTCCGAGGCCCGGTTCCGCAAGGCATATGCGCTGCCCATCGAGCGCTACCAGGACCAGGAGGCTGCCGAACGGCTGAAAGGGCTGGTGGGGCCGTTCATCCTGCGCCGCGTCAAGACCGACTCGACCATCATCCAGGACCTGCCGGACAAGCTCGAGATGAAGGTCTACTGCAGCCTGACCGCCGAACAGACCACGCTCTACGAGGCGGTGGTCCAAGAGTCCTTGAAGCAGATCGAGTCTGCCGCGGAGGAAGGCATACGGCGGCGTGGAGTGGTGCTGAGCGCGCTCATGCGACTCAAGCAGGTCTGCAATCACCCGGCCCAGTTCCTGGACGACGGCTCAGTCTTGCCCGGACGATCCGGAAAGCTCAACCGTCTGAGCGAGATGCTGGAGGAGGCCCTTTCGGTCGGCGATCGAGCGCTGATATTCACCCAATTCTCCACGATGGGCCACATGCTGCAGGGCTACCTGGGGTCGCTCTTTGGCACGGAGGTGCTCTACCTGCACGGCGGCACCCCGCAGGTGGGGCGAGATCGCATGGTGGCCCGCTTTCAGCAGGTGCGCGGACCGCCGATCTTTATCCTCTCGCTCAGGGCCGGAGGCACGGGCCTGAACCTGACCGGGGCCAACCACGTCTTTCACTATGACCGCTGGTGGAACCCGGCCGTCGAAAACCAGGCCACTGACCGCGCCTTTCGCATCGGCCAGACGCGCGATGTGCAGGTGCACAAGTACATCTGTGCGGGCACCCTGGAGGAGCGCATCGACGATCTGATCGAGAGCAAGCGAGCGCTCGCCGAGAGCATCATCAGCGCCGGTGAGAGCTGGCTGACCGAGATGAGCACCGAGGAACTGCGCCAGATCGTGACCTTGGGGAGAGAATAGGAGCGGGGCAATGGCGAAAAGGCGTTCAAGCTACTATGATGACTACTGGCCGAGCTATTCCTCTACGAGCCCCATCCGGGTGCAGGATGGGATCAAGGCCAGGAGCCAGCACGGCAAATTCGTCCAGAACTGGTGGGCCGATCGCTGGATCCAGGCCCTGGTCAAGCTGATGGACTCGAGGCGGCTGGGCAGGGGACGCAGCTATGCCCGGCGGGGGCAGGTGCTGGACATCGACATTGGCCCGGGAGAGATCACGTCGCGTGTGCAGGGCTCCCGCCCTCGCCCCTATAACGTCTGCATCCGGCTGCATCCGTTGAGCGACCGCCAATGGGACGCGGTGTTCGACGCCCTGGCCAAAGAGGCCATCTATGCCGCCCAACTGCTCGCCGGAGAGATGCCTCCCGACATCGGCGAGGTCTTTGACACCGTCCGGGTGCCCCTCTTTCCCGAGTCCGTCGGAGACCTCAAGACGAGCTGCTCGTGCCCGGACTGGGCCAATCCCTGCAAGCACATCGCCGCCGTCTACTACTTGCTCGGAGAGCGCTTTGACCAGGACCCCTTCCTGCTGCTGACGCTGAGGGGCCGGAGCAAGGAAGAGGTCGCCGCCGAACTGCGCGGGCGGCGCGCCCAGGGCGCGGACGCGGTGGGCGAATCCGGGGTGCCCTACACGCCCGGTGCCGTCGCAGCGGTAGAGGCGGCAGCCCTCGAGGTAAGCCTGGACGGCTTTTGGGACCTCGGAGCGGAGGCGGAGAACGTAGCGCTGGCCCTTGCCGCGCCCCAGGTTGAGATGGCCCTGCTCAAGCGCCTCGGGGTGCCGGACTTTGTGGATGCGCGGAGCTTCTGGGCGCAGATGGAGCGGGTGTACGACGAGGTGACCGCCCGCGCGCTCGACATCGCCTTTGCCGATGCCGGCCCGGGTGACACGGAACCCCCGTCGGAGACGACGTAGCCTCGCCCTGCGGTTTCTCGTACCCCGCTCCCTGGTGCTCCGGGTACCCTGGTGCCTACGCTCCGCGTGGGCACCACGCCTGACGGCAGCCCCTAGCCTTCCCTGGTGCCCATGCTCCGCGTGGGCACCACGCCTGACGGCAGCCCCCAGCCTTCCCTGGTGCCTACGCTCCGCGTGGGCATCGCGCCTGACGGCAGCCCCCAGCCTTCCCTGGTGCCTACGCTCCGCGTGGGGACCCCTTGTCATCCGCTCCGCGTTGTGATACAATACGCACAGACACCGCTGCAGAGGGAAACTATGTCCGAAGAACGGGAACACCTGCTCAGGCTGCAGGCACAGCACAAGCGCAACATCCGGATGCTCGAGAACCAGATCGCGATGTACGGCATGACCCCGCCGATCCACCTCGTCAACCACCTCGATCACCAGCGAGAGCAGTTGGCTGAGGTTGAAGCTCGCCTGGCGGCGCTGGAGGGCAGCTTCCCCCACGGCGAAGCGGAGCCCTCCCCCTCTCCGGCGACGAGCGCCCCGCCCGCCGAGCGGGTGCACCTGCGCCGGGTGCTGTCGGAGGCCTTTTCCCTCGACGAACTCCGGGCCCTGTCTTTCGACCTGGGCATTGACTATGAGGACCTGCCTGCGGACACCAGGGACGGCATCGCCCTGGAACTCATCCGCACCTGCGAACGGACCAACCGCCTGTCCGAACTGATGCAAGTCTGTCGCGAGCTGCGCCCCGACCGCTTCTAGCCCGTCCATCTCACAGCAGCTCTCCGCACCCACTGCGACGGCTCGCTTCAAGCGGTCCACATTGGCGGGATGGGCTCCCGCCGGTTCCAAAAGCCGGCTTGAGGAGAGAAGCAGATGGTGCGTCGAAACCGGTCCTCTCTGAGACGCGAGCTGTCCTCGCTGCGCAGAAACCTTCGCATCCTCGAGGAACGCTCCTCCAAGTACGGGATGGACGCGCCCATCGGGCTGATCAACGAGATCGAAGACCACCGCACCGCGATCCAGTGGGTAGAGCAGGCGCTGGCTGGCAGCCTGGACATCGCTGCCCTCGATGGGGTACTCGAAGGGCTGGCCCTCGGTCAAAGACAGCGGATCGTCAACGTCTGGCTGCTGCAAGCCCCGCTCGCTGCCCTCTCGACCTGGGCGCGGCGAAACGGACTCGCCCTGCTGGCCTTTGTCCTCCTCGAATCCGCGCTGCTGGGCGCGTACCTGGCCTTCCGCCACCGCCTGCTGATCCCGCTCTGGCCCGTCTTGCTGGGCACCGCTCTCCTCCTCCTCTGCGCGGGCTCTGCCAGCGCCTGGCTTCGCCTCGGACGGCGGGGGATCACCGTCCGCGTCCTGGCCCTTGCCTCCGCCCTCCTCCTGATCGCCCTCTTGGCCGGGACCACGGCTCGGGTTCTCCGCCCGCCCAAGTTCGCCCCGGAGGCCTTTGGCATTGCCGTGGCCCACTTTGGCGAAGGTCCTGACCTTCGGCCCCGCCCCGAGGGGCGGCAGATCGCGCGCGACCTCATCGAGGAGCTAGAGGCGGAGGCCAGGGACCAACCCGCCCTCGCCCACCTCCAGGCCAGGGAGGTGGGCATCGTCACCAGCTCGGCCGACGCCCGGCGCGCCGGACAGCGCATCGGCGCCGACCTGGTCGTCTGGGGACGGTTCGTGGTCGGCGAAAAGAAAGAGGCCAGGGTCCACTTTGAGGTGCTGGAGACACCCGCCTCGGCGATGAATCCCGAGTACCCTCGCGTGCTGCCCATTGGCTATGCCTACTCGGGCGAGGCCGCCGATGCCAAGATTCGCAGCACGCACTACTTTGGCTTTCAGGAGACCGTCACCAGCCAGAGCACGGCCATCATCCAGTTCGTCCTCGGATTGGCCCTCTACCTCGAGCGCGACTACCAGGATGCGCTGGCCCGGTTCATCGAGGCCGGGGACGCGCTGTCCGTCGAGGGGGACGCCGAGCTCGACGAAACTGCGGCCGATCCGGGCCTGGTGCACTACTACCTGGGCAAGAGCTACCAGATGCTGGGCCGGACGGGTAAAGCCGTGGTCGAACTGGAACTGGCCGCAGGTCTCAACGTGGACGATCCCGCCGCTCAGCTTGGCCTCGCCTATGGCTACCGCAGCCTGGAGCGGGCCGAAGAAGCGCAGGCGGCGGCTCGCAAGGCCATCGACCTCTGCCAGGACATCCTGGTTTCCGACCCGGGGAACCAGGAGGCGCTCTACGACCTCGGCCTGGCCTACGAGATGACCGGGGACCACGACCGGGCCCTGGGCGCCTACCTGAGGGTGATCGAGGCGAACCCGGACCTGCACATCGCCTATGTCAGCGCGGGCCGCCTGTACGCGGGCGAGAACGAGCTGGATCGGGCCATCGACATGTACCAGCAGGCGATCACCCGCTCGCAGCAGGCGGGCTACAGCGGGGCCTGGGCCTACGTGGACCTGGGCGATGTCTTCATCAGGCAGGGGCAGATGGATGCCGCCCTGGAGGCCTACGAGAGGGCGCGCGACCTGGCCCCCGAGCAAGACTGGATGCACTACCGCTTGGGCGTATTCCATCAGTCGCGTGGAGAGATGGACCTGGCTTGGGCCGCATACGAGCGCATGCTCGATACCAGCGCCAACAAGGCCTGGGCACACGGTGTGCTGGCCTCTTTCTCGCGGGACCAGGCGCAGCTCGACGGGGCCATCGAGCACTTTGAGGCCGCCAGGGAGCACAACCCCGAGGACGCGATGCTCTCCCTCTATGTCGGCGAGACCTACGCCGAGCGCTACATGACCCAGCACGGGCCAGAAAGCGACGCCGGCAAGGCGGACCGGGCCTTTGCCGAGGCGCTGTCCCTCCTGCCGGAGGGCCACTCCGCCCGCTTCTACGTCTACGCCGCCCGCGGGCGCCTGCGCTTCCACCTGGGGCAGTATGACCTGGCTGTCGCCGACTTGAAGCGGGCGCTCGAGATCGACCCCGCCTCGCTCGCCGTCCAATTCAGCCTCGCCCGCGCCTACGATTCCGCCGGCGACGCCGAGAACGCGTGTGCCGCCTACCGGGTGGTCCTTGAGCCGGGCATGAACGCACCGCAGGAGTGGCTCCCCGGTGTGGAGGAGCGCTTGGCTGCGCTCTGCGAGCATTGAGAGAGACTCCCAAGGGGAGGTGACCGATGTCCAGCAACTGCCCTCACTGCCGGGCTTCCCTTCGACCTGGCGCCAGGTTCTGCCCCTCCTGCGGGCGCCCTGTCCCCCTGCCCGGGTCGCGCAGCATCCCGGCCCAGCCGGGAACAAGGTGCGCCAACTGCGGCGCCTCCCTGCGACCGGGGGCCAGCTTTTGCCCCTCCTGCGGCCAGACCGTCGCCCCCGCGGGGCAGCGCTGCCCGCAGTGCCGTGAAACGGTCCGGGCCGGGGTCACGTCCTGCCCGACGTGCGGCTACCCGCTGCCCGCCGCTGCCCCTCCTGTCGCCGCCGCAGCGCCATCGGTCGTCGAGGCCACTCTACCTCCTGCCACCGCTGCAGGGCAGCCCGTCTTCGAGGCCGCGCCCCGCCCGGCACCACAACAGCCGGGGCCCCCTCGCCCGCCTGTACGCGCTCGCCCATCGGGCGGAGGGCGGCGCCGCATCTGGATCCTCGTGGGTGCGATCGTCCTCGTCGGCGCGTTGGCCGCTCTGGCGGTTGGCGCGTGGATCCTCTTTGACCTCGGAGACGGCACCCCCACGCCGGCCGCCCCGGAGCCATCGACCCCCTTCCGCACGCCCACGCGGGCTGGCGCCAGGGACACGCCCATCCTGCCCGGAGTACCCACGCCCACGCCGACCGAGCGCGTCCACGCACAGCCGCCCACGTTCACGCCGGCCCTGCCGCCGCCGACTGCCACCGCCACACTCCCCCCACTGCCAACGCCAACGCGCACCGCAACCTATCCCGCCACCCGCACACTGCCCCCGCCGGTGACTGCCACCCCCACACTGCCCCCACCGCCAACGCCGTCGGCCACCCCGACCAATGTCCCAACCCGCACACTGCCCCCGCCGCCGACGCCGACGTCGACGCCCTTTCCCGTGTCGCCGACGCCGCCCTCTCCACCCTCCGGCTGATGGGACGAGCGCAGATGGAGGGAGGTGGGATAGTGCGGGGCAGAGACTACATCGGGGTCGGAAACTGCTCCTCCCCCTGCGGTCTGCCGCGGGGGGAGGCTGGGAGGGGGGCTGCGAGCTGCTGGACGTCGTCGATCACATCCTGCCCGAGGAAGGGCAGCACTGGGTCTCGCCCACATTCATCTGCACGATCCTCTCCGGCGAACCGCGCATCCTTGAACCCGCCAAGTACTCCGAGATCGGCTGGTTCCACCCCGAGAAGGTTCCCGCCGACCTGACCCAGATCACGCGCGAGAACCTCGCCCACTACCTGCGGTGGAGAGAGGGTCAGGGGTAGACGCCCATCTCGTGTCCATCGCTTCCATGGGCAGGGCCGGTGAGGCACAGAAAGAGAAGCGCGTGTGGCATCCGTGGGGTCACGCTCACCGACGGCAATTGTCAGCATAGACCGCTTGCCGGAGGAGCCCGGCTCTAGGGCTCCGGAAACAGGCTGATTTCGGCGTATATTGGCCGCTTTTGGGGCGTAAACCGGACACGCTAGTCACTGTTTGACTCATATTGAGAATTGCTGGTCCACTCCGCCGACCGCGCGCGGCCAAGTCGCGGACGTGGCAAAGCAGGGCCTCCGCCCGCATTGGCGGAGGCTCACACATAAGTCATTCGCTCCTTCATCCTGTTGCAGGAAAGGCACCGAGCTGCTGCAGCAGGCTCATTGGATTGTAAAACTGCCAGGTCTCGATGATCTTGCCGCCGGAGAAGCGATCTATGGAGACTCCGCTGAGCACCACCTCCTTGTTGGTTGCCGGAATCCCGTTGAACTCGGCCTTATGTGTGGCGTACATCGTCCAACGTTCCACAACTTTGTCTCCCTCGGCAATGATGTCATCCAGGGAATAGCGGCAATCGGGAAAGGAGGCCAATATCGCGGCGTTGAGCTGTTTGTAGCCCTCCCGATCTATGTCACCATCAAGGGTGTGGTACACGAAGTCCGGGTGGAACAGCTCGTCCACCGTGTCCAGCGACTGCCCGACGTCCATCTCAAAGAAAGCGCGGATCGAAGCCTTGTTCTCCTCTACTGACATTGTGATACACTCCTGTCTTCTTGTGACACGGCACGAAGAACCGATGGAAGCATACCGATACGCATCACCTCCTCGCGGCAAAAGGGCAGCCAACCACTCACCAGAGCGATGTCTGCCAAGGGGTCGATGTGTGTATGGCCCCTGGTAATGAAGGCTGTAACGAGGATGGCTATGTGGCTATGTCGCTATCATACCACAGATCGAGACTGGCTGCAATAGCGAATCTCTGCGTCCAGCAACTCTCAGTATGGCGATATGGTATAGTGAAGGCAGTGGGATCGCAAGCCGGCACACCTTGAGGTAGGGAGAAGAGGCGAATTGTGAAGCGCCTGGAGGCCCAAGTCACCCCGAACGGATACGCTCCCTCACCGAACTGGGTATTGTACTCGGCCCTGATCTGTGGTATGATAGGAACGTCGTAATCCAACAGCTCTCATTGCAGCTATCACATCGCTGAGGGCAAGAACGTTCAAGATTCACAGCCGACCCCTAACCGGGAAACTGTCCCGGTGTGTGGTCAGCTGTCTTGCGTGCGGGGGCGAAAGCCGGCAAGCAGCGTTGTAGGAGACAGAGAGATGGTGCACCAGGTCAGAGCGTCGTTGCAGTACTAGATAAGGCTGATCCCTATCAGCCCAGGAGGTAACTATGCAGACGAAACTAAGCCGAAGGGACTTTCTGAAACTGTCGGGCGCGACCGCCGGCGGGCTTTTCCTGTTCTCCAAGCCCATCGGTATGAACTTGGCTCGGGGGACCAGGCCTTTCTCCCTGCACAAGCCCATCGGTGAGACTCCCACCATCTGCTGCTTTTGCGCGGTGGGCTGTGGGGCCATCGTCGCTGCCCAAGACGGCCGGGTGGTCAACCTGGAAGGAGACCCCGATCACCCCATCAGCCAGGGCTCCCTGTGCAGCAAGGGCATCGCGCTGGCTCAACTCAACACCGTAGATGGCGAGATCAACTCCAGGCGGTTACAGAAGGTCCGGTACCGCGCGCCTGGCTCCCCC
The DNA here is from genome assembly GCA_016783145.1 of Anaerolineae bacterium. Classification (GTDB taxonomy): domain Bacteria; phylum Chloroflexota; class Anaerolineae; order JAFGEY01; family JAFGEY01; genus BS750m-G44. Next base: position 6,275 of record JADHXD010000069.1, on the reverse strand, counting down.
GTCTGGGAGGAGAAAAGCTGGCACTGGGCCATCGAACAGATCGCCCGGCGCATCAAGGGGATGCGAGACAAGTACCTGATCACGGCTGACGGTGAGGGCCGCACCGTCAACCGGCTGGAGGCCATTGCCTCGCTAGGCGGAGCGGCGCTGGACAACGAGGAGTGCTCGCTGATCGTCAAAGCTATGAGAGCGTTGGGCCTGGTGTACATCGAACACCAGGCGCGTATATGACACTCTTCTACTGTTGCGGCTCTGGCAGAGTCGTTCGGTAGAGGGGCGATGACCAATCACTGGTGTGATATCCAAAACAGCGACTGCATCATCATTGTCGGGAGCAACGCGGCCGAGAACCACCCTGTTTCCTTCAAGTGGGTGACCAAGGCCATAGAAGAGAACGGCGCCACGCTGATCAGCATTGACCCTCGCTTCACCCGCTCGTCGTCCAAGGCGCATATCTACGCCCGGCTGCGCTCAGGCACCGACATCGCCTTCTTTGGCGGAATGATCAAGTGGGTGCTGGATGACATGGAAGCCCACCCCGGATATTACAATATGACCTATGTCATAGAGTACACGAACGTTGCCTTCCTTATTGACCCCAAGTTCAAGACGGCGGCCGAATTGCACGGCAAGTTCTCCGGTTTCCTAGACGACGATGGGGACGGTTTTGGCAACTATGACACATCCACCTGGAAGTGGCAGACGGATGAGAACGGCATCCCACTGAGAGACAAGACACTCCAAGACCCCAATTGCGTCTTCCAACTGCTCAAAAAGCAGTACGCACGGTACGATGCCGGCGCAGTCTGCAATACCACCGGCACGGATAAGGAGACGTACTTGAGGGTGTGCGAGACCTACGCGCGGCTGACGGGTCCAGTGGGCAAGAGCGGCACCATCATGTACGCCATGGGTACCACCCAACACACCCACGGCACACAGAACATTCGCAGCTACGCCATCCTCCAGTTGCTGCTAGGAAACATTGGGATGGCGGGCGGTGGGATCAACGCGCTGCGCGGCGAGTCCAACGTCCAAGGCTCGACCGACCACTGCCTGCTTTTCCACATCCTGCCCGGCTACCTCAAGCCGCCAACGGCCGCAGACACGACGCTGCAAAAGCACCTGGACAGAGTGACTGCGGACTTTGCCACCGCCGATCCCAAGAGCGCTTCCTGGTGGAGGAACTACCCCAAGTACTTTGTCAGCTTGCTCAAGAGTTGGTACGGTGACAATGCCACCACCGCCAACGACTTTGGCTACGAGTGGCTGCCCAAACTTGGTCCCGGTACCAACTACTCTCACATTGCCCTCTTTGAGGCCGTGGCCGCCGGTACGATCAAGGGGATGTTCTGTTGGGGGCAGAACCCGGCCGTGGGCGGTCCCAACGTCGTCGCGGAGCGGCGCGCGCTCCAGAATCTGGAGTGGCTGGTGTGCGTGGACTTGTGGGACACGGAGACCAGCGCCTTCTGGGAGGCTCCGGGTTTGAACCCGGCCAACATTCAGACAGAGGTGTTTATGCTGCCTGCTGCTGCCTCTTTTGAGAAAGAAGGCAGCGTGGTCAACAGCGGGCGCTGGAGCCAGTGGCGCTGGAAGGCCGTGGACCCGCCAGGCGAGGCTAAGCCCGACTTGGAGATCATCGCCGAACTCATGCTCAGGGTGATCGGATTGTACGAGGCCGAAGGCGGCCCGGTGGCCGATGCGCTCACCAAGCTGCGCTGGAAGGGATGGTACGACAGCCCGACCGGCAGGTACGGCGCGTCCGGTCTGACAGACCTGGTCTCGCGCGAGATCAACGGTTTCGCCGAGGTCGACCTTCTCCAAGACGGCGCGGTCTGGTATCAGAAAGGTGAGCTCCTCGAATCCTTCGGTCACCTCCAGGCCGATGGCACCACTTCGTCTGCCAACTGGCTGTACACCCAGAGCTATAATCGAAAGGACGGCAACCGTCAACAGTGGCGGGACAACACCGACTATCATCCCGCTGGCATCGGCCTGTACTCCAAGTGGTCCTGGTGCTGGCCGGTCAACCGGCGCATCATCTACAATCGCGCCTCGGTGGACCTGGACGGTAACCCGTGGGATGCGGAGGACTTTGTGATCCGCTGGAACGGACCGGACACCAAGTGGGAGGGCGACGTGCCCGATGGTGGCTGGGCGCCGATGAATATGGAAGACACGCGCTATCCCTTCATCATGAAGCCACAGGGGTTCGCCCGCATCTTTGGACCAGGTCTGACAGATGGGCCGTTCCCAGAGCACTATGAGCCGCTAGAGAGCCCCATCGCCAACCCGTTCTCAAGCACGCAGAACAATCCGGCCATCAAGGTCTGGCGACCGGACGAAATCGGCGATCCCGGCAGATACCCTATCGTGTGCACGACCTACCGGGTCACCGAGCACTGGCAGGCTGGCCAAATGACGCGCAATCTGCCCTGGCTGGTGGAACTGATGCCCCAGATGTTCGTGGAGATGAGCGAGGAGCTGGCGAAGGAGCGGGGGATCAAGACCGGCGAGCTCGTCACCATCGAGTCGATTCGTGGCAAGATCCAGGCAGTCTCCATCGTCACGAAGCGGTTTAAGCCTTTTCGGTTGAACGGCAAGACCGTACATCAGATCGGGTTGCCCTGGCACTGGGGGTTCCGGGGCCTGAGCTCCGGAGACAGCGCTAACAAGCTCACCCCGCACGTCGGCGACGCCAACACGATGATCCCGGAATACAAGGCGTTCCTGGTGCAAGTGACAAAGGGAGGTGTGTAGAGATGTCCAAAGCAACGCTCATCGACGTATCCAAGTGTACTGCTTGCCGGGCCTGCCAGGTAGCCTGCAAGGCATGGAACGACCTGCCTGGCGAACACACCACTTGCTTGGGCTACTATGACAATCCTCCCGACCTTTCGCCGGATACCTGGACCCGCATCGCCTTCTGGGAAGTCGAGCGCAAGACCGGTCAGGTGGCATGGTTGTTCCGTCCCGTGCGCTGTTTGCACTGCACCGAGGCGAGTTGCGTCTCGGTGTGCCCCACCGGAGCGGCGGCCCATCGTGGCGAATTCGTCGTTATCGATCCGGAGTGGTGCGTGGGCTGTGGCTACTGTGTAGCGGCTTGTCCCTTCCAAGGGCCCCGGCTCGGACACGGAGAGGAGAAGGGCAGTGCCCGCAAGTGCTGGTTCTGCTTCGACCGAGTGAGCAACGGCCAACAACCAGCCTGCGCCAAGGCCTGCCCTACCGGAGCAATCGAGTTTGGGGACCGCGACGCGCTCATCGCGAAAGCGCACAACAGGGTAGCTGTTCTGCAAGGTAGAGGCTTTGTCGACGCCAATCTCTACGGCGAGCACCTGTTGGGTGGCTTGCATCAGATGTACGTGTTGACCGACAAACCCTCGCTGTTTGAACTACCGGAAGCGCCGCGGGCAGCAACGCGCAATGTGCTCGGCAGTTGGCTCAGTGGCATCGTTACTGCTGGCGTGGTGGCTGCCGTGCCTTTCTGGCTGTTGTTCAAGCGCAAGCAGGAACTTGCCGCACAGAAAGTCTCAGAGGGAGGTGAATCGTGATGGAAGCAGCGATCTGGGAATGGCCCATTCTTATTGACCTCTGGGCCGCTGGCGTGGCTGGCGGAGCGTACTATGCCGCTTTCCTCGTGGACCGTCTTACAGGACGCAAGCACAAGCTGTTGATGCAGATCGCGACCTGGGTAGGTGTGCCTCTGGCTCTGCTAGGCGTCCTGCTCTTGGTCTTGGACCTGGGGAATCCACTCTGGTTCTGGCATCTGACGGCGGAGCTTTCTCCTCCTTTCCTGGTGTTTCACCCCCTTTCGCCCATGTCTATGGGCACCTGGATCCTGGTACTCTGGTCCGTCAGTGGGGCAGGTCTGCTCATCCTGTGGCTGGCTGAGAGCAGAGTCCCCGGTTTTGTCCTCCTCGGTCGCCTCGTGCCGTTGACAGAGATCCTGCTCTGGGTCAGCTTTGTGTTCTCGCCGCTGCTGATCGCTTATACCGGGGTCCTGTTGAGCAACACCAACGTGTTCGCCTGGGCCACGCCGTTTCTGCCGGCCCTCTTTGTGACTTCAGCCGTCTTTGCAGGGACCGCAGCCATACGATTCGTCTCGGCCCTGTTGGGCAAAAGAGTTCCCCGAGAGCTGAGCAAAGCGAGTCTCATCCTCGTCGTCCTGCAGGTGTTGGCACTGATCGGGTTCCTGGTGACGGTTCCAGCCGGTGTGCTCATCAGCGGGTCTCTGGCTCCCTGGTTCTGGATAGGAGTGGTCCTGGTAGGGCTCGTCGTTCCTTTCGGGTTGGAGCTTTGGATCCTGAGGGGGAAGGGAACAACGCCGCTGGTGCTGGCTTCAACCCTATGCGTGTTGCTCGGCGGGTTCATCTTGCGAGCGACGGTGGTGATCGGCGGGCAGATGTAGAGAGCGTCAAGCATCAGGGCAGTAGATCGTATCGGGATCTGCAAAGCAGGCCATCAAAGAGGTATAAGCTGGCTTTGAGGGACGCACAGTCTGTCCGAGCGTCCCTCCTGTCTCTTTGTCAGGAGGTATGTGTTGACAGGCAGCAGTCGAACGCAACTGATCTTGCAGGCCCTGGAGGAGGCCAGCAGCCAAAATCCGGACCTGAGTACCTTTTACACATTCCATCGCGCGCTGTTCCGAACACTAGCCCAGGCCCGGACCGAGATATCGGGAGCACTGGAGATAGCCGACAAGGAAGCGAGGCAGGCCCGGTTGCTCCAAGGCCAACCGCTGCTGCCCTTCGCTGCGCTGCCGGTGGAAGCAGAGCGATTCGCCGAACTGGTCTTGGACGTAGCACGGATTTTGTCAGAGTATGATCCGGAACTGGCACAGCAGGCACTGCCTGACGGCCCCGCCGAGTGTCTCGCCCTGGCTCGACAGCGGTTCGAGGAGGGTCAGGCGGGCGGAGAGCGGGACGAGCCGCAGAGCGAGGCGACGCTGGCCCAGGCATCTGTGGGCCTGGCGCTGAAACCATATCTGGAATGGGCGGCAGAGCAGGTGCTTCCCTACGTGGATCAGGAGCGCTGGAAACGGGGCTACTGCCCGGTGTGCGGTGGCGCTCCCGACTTTGCCACGTTGGACGCCGAGGTGGGAGCACGGCACTTGGTGTGTTCGCGCTGCAGCAGTGAGTGGCTCTACCGTCGGCTGGGTTGTCCCTTCTGTAGCACCACCGATCACGCCAAGCTGATGTACTATCCCAGCGAGGATGGTGTCTACCGGCTCTACGTCTGTCAGGTATGTCGGCGCTACCTGAAGACAGTGGACCTGCGCGAGATAACGCGATCCGTTCTGCTGCCCGTGGAACGGATAACCACGGTGGCTATGGACCTGGCGGCTAGACAGGAGGAGTTTGGCAAAGTTCAGTGTTCGGACTCTGATAGCGGGTCCCGGTGGTCTGTGATATCATAGAGTCGTACTCCACACCGCACCAACCTCGCAGCCCCCTCACACTCGTCGCGTCACTGAGGGGCACACATCGCAAACGCACAGCCGACCCTTTGCCGGAGCAGTTCGGTGGATGGTCGGCCTTTTGCTGTCCGAACTCTGGAAGGCCATGACTGAGATGTCTAGAGTCCCGTATGCTGCGTCCATCGCTCTTTTCTGGATCGCGTCACTGGTATCGTGCTCGGCTGGGACACCTACCTCCATCCCTACGCCTACTGTAATGTGGGTGATGGTAAGCTGTGACTGGGAAAGTGACGCATACGCATGGATCGATGAGAACGAAAATGTTACCGAGCGGATGTTCCTCCCGGCCTTGGGTCAGCGATGTGGCTCAGTGTGCCGTAGACATCCTGGGTCTCGCCTGGCTCAGCGCACGGCAGAGAGAAGATGTACTCGAGCTGTGCCTCGATCTGGGCAAGCAACTGCCGTGGATTCGTCTGCTCGCGGAGCGCAGTGAGCTGTGCGAGCCGTTCTGGCGAGAAGGCCTGCACGGCACAGAGTCGGTCGAAGGGTGTGCGCACGTCGTCATACCGTCGCCGGATCCGGGTGCGCTGTCCAGGCTCAGAGACGATCGTCTTCTCGGCGACACGCATCACAGGCTGGAAGAAGTTGTGATAGAGCCACATCAGGTCGTAGAGGTCGTTGACATCCTGGGTCTGCTCCACGGTGTCCAGGCGGTCATAGCCCAGGTAGGCACGTACAGGGTCGGCGTTGCGCTGTTCGACGAACGGGTTGTCGTTCTTGTGGTAGGGCCGACTGCGGGACAGGTGCACCTCCGGGGCCTCCTGTTCCCAGAAGCGTCGCATATGGTCATTGAAGAACT
>JADHXD010000068.1 GCA_016783145.1 Anaerolineae bacterium | reverse complement strand
CGCCCGTCTTGGTAAAGACGTCAGTGGACTCCGCCGAGTCATCGATGATGATCTGGACGCGAGGTGCCTGAGTCCCGTCAAGCCGGTAGTAGGTGCCGTTCAGGGGCACCGTTGCTGGGTGATCGGTGGCGTTGCAGAGAGCGATGCCGCGCTCAAAGTCACGGCGGAAGACCGTAGGCAGCGCCCCTTCCTGCAGCGTCACCTCGTCGAACCACACTGTGCCGGAACGCTGACCCACCGCCAGCGAGAGCACTGCGTTGCTGATGGTCGCGGTGGACGTGAACGGCACCCAGTACTGCTGCCACGTGGTACCCAGCTCCAGCACTTTGCTCAGACCGTACAGCGTACCGTTGAGGTCATTGGCGTGCAAAGTCGCTCTCACGTTGCACAGTTGGTCGGAAGCTCTGCCCCAGAAGGAAAGCGTGTACGCTCGATCGCTCTCAAGAGCGATGTTCGCCTGATCTAGCCGCACGTCGTCGATCTGGTCGCTGGACGTGATCAGGATGCACGCCGCGATGGTCGTATCCGTCGCCGCGTACGTCGCCGTAACGGGCACAGCTTCCACTGCGGCTTGGGCATCTCCCAGCGTCTGCAGCGTCCACGTTACCAGCCCTGGCTCTTCGAATCCAGGGTTCTGTACGATGTTCGTTGTGGTGAGCGGACCCGTGGCATAGTAGGCATCGCCCAGCGGCATTCCCAGGTATCCCTTGCCCAGGCCCGCTCCGTCAAACTCGTCGTACCACCAGGCGTTGCCATGCCAGGTCGTGCCGAATTCAAAGCTATATAGGCCGTCCTCCATCAGCGCTGTGGTCAGCCCAAACCGCATGCGCCGGTAGTAGGAGGCCGCCTGGCTGACTACCGCTTCCTCCATCTTGGTCCACGGGCCATGGCCATACTTGAGTTCCATCCAATAGGGCGGGTTTGCCATCACCATAGTCAGCGGAGGCCGGCGTGAAGCCTGGGTCCACTGCTCATAGTTGGTACGAAACCAGGGCCAGTCAGCGCCTTCATCCAGGATGTCACGCACAAAGGACTCGTACTCACGCCCGTGAAGCCGTGTTGTGTAAGGAAGCGGAGCGTCATTGGCCACGATGATCAGTGAATCCCCCAATGCCTCGCGCACCTTGTCCAGCAAGCGCTCGGTCCCGCGCCAGCACAGCTCGTTGACCACATCCAGGTCATCCTGGGTACCGTCATGATCGAGGTCGATGCCGTGCAAGATGTGAGGGGCGATGGCCTGGTTCACCCGGTCAAAGAATACGCCGTCATAGATGCCAGGGCTGTACGCAGAGGACAAGTGAGCCACGATCTCGTCCGCGCACCACTCGTCCCCGAGGTTGAACATACCGTGGTTCCAAAAGTCCACCTTGAGCACCTGGTCGTTCGTCCCGCGGTAGAAGCACTCGAACTCGCGCGATCCCTCGCTGGCCCCGACCCACTGGCTGCCCAACGGGCCATCATCGAGGTCATAGGTCCCGAGGCCAGTGTAGAGCACGATCATGTCAGGGTTCTTGCCACGCAGGTACCGGAGTTGCTCAGCGGTGAAGGCGCCCGAGGTGATGAGCACATCGTACTGGGCGTAGAAGTCAATGCCACCACTGGCGTCAGCTTCGTATCCTCCCCACAGCTTGACGATCCGTGGATAGCCACCAGGCACGGCCACCTGGATCCTCTGCACCTCAGCAGGCAGCAGCAGGTCGGGCGGGGCAGGGGGATCATAGTCGCGTCGCGGGATTCCGGGTGTGGGCGTCGACACGGAAGTGGTCGCCGGAGCAGCGAGATTGCTGGCGGCTGTCGCTATCGCAGAGAGAGCCAGCAACACGAGCGCCAGGCCTGCACAGACACCCAACCACCTCCTTTGGGTGCTCGCGCTCCGTTCAACGGCAGAATCCGACAGGTAGTCTCTTGACATCGGTCACCCCTCGGAGAACGCACATCGCAGAACATGACCCCCCATTCTGTGCAGCAGCGAAAATCCCCACAGGTCTGCGTGGGGATTGTGGTGGTTCGGCTGGCTTTCCTGTAGACACTTACCGGTCTCCGCGGCGCTGGATGCTCTCCAGATAGCCCACGTCACCGCTGGACACCTGGGCGGCATTCGCTTCATCGGTGTCAAAGTGCAGCTCGAGTTGGTATTTCGGACTGACGCGAATGGCAATGTCGCGAAAGATGACACCCCGCTCCCCTTCCACACGGACGCTCACCACGTCGCGGTCTCGCAGCCCGAAGCGAAGCGCATCTTCGGGTGTCATATGGATGTGTCTTTGCGCGCAGATCACGCCCTCTTCCAGCCTTACCTGTCCCTCGGGACCCTCGAGAATCAGCCCTGGCGTACCGCTCAGGTCGCCCGACATACGCACGGGAGCATCCATGCCAAGGCGAAACTCCTCAGTGCGCGAGATCTCGACCTGTGTCTGGCTGCGCACAGGCCCAAGCACACGCACTCGATCGATCCGCCCTCGGGGGCCGATCAGGCTGACCTGTTCCTCGCAGGCGAATTGGCCGGGCTGGGCCAGTGGGGTGCGGGGAGTCAACTGGTAGCCAGGGCCGAACAGCGCCTCCAGGTGCTCCTGGCTGAGATGGACGTGGTGGGCTGAGACGCCAATGGGGATGGGGATGTGCTGGGCTTCGAGGATCTGTGTGACTCCCTGGTAGCCGAGCAGACGTATCGTCTCACGGGCGATCATCCGGGCCCATTCCGTATGGACGACCAAGACCTTCACCCTCGAATCGGGGTGCGAGATGTCGGCGACTCGAGTCGTGGACATATCCACAGCGCGGTTCTTGACCTCGTCGATCAAGATGCCCATGTGCCACAGGCCCTGGCTCGCCATCGCTCGAATGCCGCTGCAGCCTTCGCCGATCCCAGCGGTGAAGACCAGCACGTCCAGGCCGCCCAGGGCCACAAAGTAGGAGCCAATGTATTTGCGGATGCGATACGTGGAAGCCTGCAGCGCGAGGATCGCTCGCTGGTTTCCCGCATTGGCTGCCTTGAGGATCTCGCGCACGTCGTCGGACACACCGCTGAAGCCTTTGAGCCCACTCTCCGTGTATAGATAGAGCTCTACCTCCTCGTGGGTCATGCCCTTCTCACGCTGCAGATAGGTGACGATTGCCGGATCGATGCTCCCGGAGCGGGCAGGCATGATCAGCCCTTCCAGAGGAGTGAGCCCCATACTGGTGTCGATAGACCGTCCGTGATCGATGGCACAAATCGATCCACCCTCACCGAGGTGACAGGTGATGATCTTGAGCTCATCCACAGGACGGCCCAGATAAGCTGCCGACCTCAAGGCCACAAACTGGTGCGACGGGCCGTGGAATCCATATCGTCGTATCCGGTCTTGCTCGTACAGATCGTACGGGAGGCCATAGATGTGCGCCATGGCAGGGATGGTCTGGTGGAACGCGGTGTCAAAGACAGCGATGTGAGGCACACCGGGCAGGAGCTTTCTGAGCGTCTCAATGGCCTGGAGATGCATCGGGTTATGTAGGGGGGCCAGGTGGCTCACCTGGCGGATGTCTTCCACGACCTCATCCGTGATCCTCACGGGCGAGTTGTAGCGATCGCCACCGTGGACGACTCGGTGACTCACAACCGTGATCTCGTCGATGCTGTCGAGCACGCCTCTCTCAGGATGGCATAGCTCCTCAAGGGCAATCTGGATCTCTTCCGGGTGCTCGATCTTGCCGACGTTCCGCTCGATGTGAACAGCACCCTTGTGATACTCGAGGACAGAGTGCGCTCCCCCAACACACACAACCTGTCCCTCAACGGTCTTGCTCTCATCCGCCGTGTCAAAGTAGACGAACTTGGTTGACGTGCGGCGCGCGTTGACGACGAGGATCTTCATCGGCTGCTTGGTCTGTAGCTCCAAGCCGTATGGATCCGACTCGCTGCGCTTGGCCTCCTCGAGTTCCGCACGCGCCTTGAGATCCTCCTCCAGGAGTACGAGACGGCGTCCCATTGAGCGCGCAAAGAGGTGACGTGTTCTTGCGTCTGAGGCGACCCACTGTGAGAAGAGGTCATCCGGGACCATCAATATCTGAGCTGGCTCGACGGCGACGATCGTAAAGGCCGCAGGCTCACCAGTCATCAGCGAAACCTCACCAAAGTAGTCCCCGGTCTCACGGACTTCCATAGCCTCTGTGTACACGCGCGCCCGCGCTTCGACCTTGCCCGACAGAATCACTCCCAGGAAGGTCACCGGCGGGCCGAAGGGTATGATGACCTCGTCTGGCGCAAAGCTGGCGATCTCTGACCTCTCGATGAGGTCAGCGAGCCTGTCCTCCGAAACGTGCCGGAAGAGTGGGAAGCTGCGCAGCAGCGTTCTGAGTTCGTCGGCCTTGATCAGATCTGCCATTAGACAGCACCCGCCAACAGGGCCATCACCACGCCTCCAGCCAAGACAGAGCCGATCTGCCCTGATGTGTTGGCGCCCATAGCGTGCATCAGCAGGAAGTTCGTATAGTCCTCCTTCTGGGCAAGTTGATGGACGACGCGCGCCGACATCGGGAACGCAGAGATCCCGCAGGCGCCCAGAATAGGGTTGAACGGTTTGTTGAGTACGTGCTTGTAGAACAGGTACATGACCTGACCGAACAGAACGCCTCCGGCCGTGTCCAGCACAAAGGCAACGATCCCCATCACAAAGATGCCGATCGTGCGGAGGCGCAGGAACTGTGAGGCAACCATCGTGCCGCCAATGGCGAGGCCCAAAAAGATCGTCACGATGTTCGTCAACGCGTTCTGTGCGGTGTCGGACAGGCGATCTACGACGAGGGATTCGCGCAGCAGGTTGCCGAACATCAGCATAGAGATCAACGGAGTCGCCAGAGGCACCAAGATGCTGGTCACCAGGGTAACGATGATCGGAAAGAGCACGCGCGTGGCACGAGACACCTGGCGCGAAGTATAGGGCATGTGGATTCGGCGCTGCCTCTTGGTCGTGAGCAGTCGGATAACGGGGGGCTGGATGACAGGCACCAGGGACATATACGAGTAGGCAGCGACAGCAATGGGAGGAAGCAGGCGTGGAGCGAGCTCGGCAGCCACATAGATCGAGGTTGGGCCGTCCGCAGAGCCGATAATGCCGATCGCCGCAGCCTCCCTGATGTCAAACCCGAAGAGGGTGGCCAGCAGGAGCGTGCCAAAGATGCCAAACTGCCCTGCAGCGCCCATCAACGCGAGCTGAGGGTTCTCCAGCAGGGGGCCAAAGTCCGTCATGGCGCCGATTCCGACAAAGATGATCAGCGGAAAGAGCTCGTTGGTAATGCCAGCCTGATACAGTACGTTGAACAGACCCAGGCCCTCGGCATCCGCATCTGGAGGAGAGACCCAGGGCACGGTCTTGATGTTGAGAATGCCCATCCCGGTGCCAAAGAGGTTGGCCAGGATACATCCCATCCCGATGGGCAGGAGCAGAGCCGGTTCGTACTCTTTGGTGACGGCCAGATAGATGAGCAGACCGCCGATGGCCATCATCAAGATGCGACCCGGCTCGCTGGCCAGGCCAAGAACACCCTTTGTCAACTCAGCGAACAGAGCTGCCCAGTCCACGAATCCCACTCCCTTCTTTGGCAGGGCGGAAGGCCGCCCTAGGAAAGCGTAAACAGGACATCCCCATAGTTGACGTTCTGGCCCTCGCTGATCAGGACCTGCGCGATCGTGCCCGCGACAGTGGAGCGAATCGGGCTCTTCATCTTCATGGCTTCCAGGTTGCAGAGAGTATCACCTTGCGCTACCTCATCCCCAACCTTCACTGCGATGTCCATCACTTTGCCCGGCATCGGAGCAATGACCGCTTCGAGTTCATCACCGGCAGCAGGCGCGACAGCCTGCGCCTTGATAGACTCCGCGGCCGATTCATCCGCCGTATCCACAAACGTAGGCGTGACCATCGGGACATAGGACGCTTCCATCTCAGCATCCGCGTCCACGCTCGGGGCCATCTGCGCCGTGGTGGCTCGTCCTGCGATAGTCACCCGGAATGTCTCGCCGTTCACGCGTACGGTCACCGGCGTAGCGCCAAGATCATCGATCTCGACAACATAGTCCTGGTCGTTGACGTGGATCTGGTAGGTTCTCACTGATCATCCTCCCGCGGAAACGGCTGGCTCGCTGCTCAATGTCGCGTGTGTCGGCGCTCGTGTGTGCAGGAACGGGGAGCTCCCCACCGCGCCTTCCCGGGCCAGCGGACTGCACAGGTGCTACAGTCCGAGCTGCTGTGCCCGCCCGTAGCTCTTCCAGGCGTTCTGCCCTCTGCGAGCGCTGTGCCGAACGGTGGCTCTGCGCTCACTGCGTAGGATGGCAACCGCGATGGCTGCCACTTTGGCGAGGTCATCTTGTTCTTTAGCGTGCACGGCGTGAGAAGGTGCAAGAATGGGTGGCTCGGCGGGCACGCTTCCCTGCAGCCGTTCCGGGGATCCCCGTTCAGGAGAGCTTGGAGTGCGCAGTCCAGGAAGACGTGTCAGCAGAACGAGGGTCAGGATGACCAGGCCCAACGTGAAAAAGACCAGCAGCATTCCTATGACAGTGATCTGCAACCCGCTCATCACTGTCTCGGAGACTTGGCCCCACCAGGTGCTCATCCAGCTCACAGTCACTCTCTCCTCTCCTGTGACGCACGCACAAACACAGGACCGCCAGTGCAAGGTCTCAGCACGGGCCGGCCTCTTTGCAGTCGGACAAACCGACGGTATTATATACCAGTTGTGGACGACCGTCAATTGCCGATCGTGCGACGCTTGGGCCCGTTTGTGGAAAGCCAACCCTTGGGCTATAATGGAAAGGTGACTCTGGCAGACCGTCGAGAGCAAGACAGCAGCATCTGGGCATCGACGGTCACGCGTGAGCTGCGCTCGCTGGGACCATGTGACCCCACGGGCATCCGTGGCGTCCTGGACGCCCTACGCCGAGAGCCAGGCACAAGTCGAGAGAGCACAGGTTCTGAGGAGGCATCACACGTGGTACCAGAGGTCAGATACCATCTGCTTCGTCCCGAGCAGATCGTGGCTCGGAGGAAGGAGTGCCCGGTCGTCTATATCCCGATCGGCACGATCGAGTGGCACGGAGTGCACAACCCAACCGGGGCTGACACGCTGCAGGCGGAGGGGCTGGCTCTGCTCTGCGCGCAGCAAGGCGGCGGACTGGTCTTTCCACCGCTGTACTATGGCGAAAGCCGCGTCGAAGCGCTGATGGAGGCCAATGCTCGCGATCGAGATCTGATCGCCAAGGAGATGGATCTGCCACCCGACAACTTTGCGCCGGAACGGCAGCCCTTTACGGCCACAGAGCAGGCGATCCACTATCACAAGCTACTGCTGCACATCCTCGCCGAGGCGGAGAGCCTTGGCTTTGAGGTCGGGGTCCTGGTCGCGGGACACTATCCCCTCATCGACCACGCGCGCGCGGCGGTCCTCCAGTTCAACCAGCGGGAGTACAGCAAACGATCGGGCATGCTGGCCTGGGCCTTTGTCGACTATCTCCTGGTGCGGGATCGATACGACTGCGCGGGAGACCACGCAGCCGGGTGGGAGACAAGCCACGTTCTGGCCCTGCACCCGGAGACGGTGGCGCTCGAACTCTTGCCCCCCAAGGGCGCTCCGCTAGTCGGCGTCGGAGGGCGCATGGCACCTCAGGACGCCACCCCCGAGTTCGGGCAAGAGACACTGCAGGCAGCAGCCGAGGTCGCCATCCAAGAGGTCTTGCACAGGTTGACCCACAAAGGGATGTACCGCGGACACGGAAACGGCCTGCGGGAAGGACTGTGGAAGGCAGAGGTCTAGGCTCCGGGGTCGAGGGGCGCTGCGCACGCGCACTGCTGCGCGGATAGATACAAACGTTCGCTTGACATTTTCGGGAGTTGTTGCTATAATCGCTCCAACTACCTGAAACTATCGGAAGTACCATTGGCTCAAAGGCGTGCCTTGGCTCAGATCGTGTCACGTGGGTGCGGTCTTGGTCAGCACGCTTCTTGGCTTCCCTACTTTCACCTCTGTTCCTACTTTGTCAGGAGTTGGCAGGCCAGCTCTTGCATAAGGACGGAAAGCCGTATGCACAGATCACAGTCCCGGATCATCAAGCTCGTGGCTATCGGCCAGTTTGTGCCCCTGGTTCTCTTTCCCTGGTCACTGTCTATCGGCAGTCTCGTCGCTGTTCTGGTGCTGGCCCTGCTCTGTGCTTTCCTTGGCTGGGCGCTCATGCAGCGCAAGCCGTGGGCGAGGACACTGACCATCTTTGTGCAAGGGCTCAATATCATCATCCGCATCATCACGGTCTTTGCCAACATCTACACGCCAGAAACAGGGCTCAATGTCGCGCTGGCCCTAACCTACGTTGCTTCCGCCGTGCTGAGCGGAATGGTGCTGAGCTACATCGACAGACCAGAGATGCAGTTGGTCTTTGGATCTTGAGCCATCGGAAGGAGGAGCGCAACCCTACAAGTCCCTCAGCAATTGCCGGATGACCGCACAATCACTGAGATCGATGGGGTGGGTACCCAACTCGGCATTTCGATAAGCGACCTGTACCTTAGAGGAGGAGTGGTCCTGTGAAAAAGCTTTGGATGTTCACATCAGTCACATTGATACTGGTCTTCACACTGCTGGTGGCAGGGTGCGCCGGCGGCGCCAAGGGCGTCAAGCTCGCGTTACTCTACCCGATGACCGGCCCAGTGCCTACCTATGGGCAGTCCAGCCAGGAAGGGTCTGAGCTGGCTATCCAGCAGTGGAACGATGCTGGCGGTCTGCTCGGCGGGGACATCGAGTGGGTCGTGGCCGACACGGGATGCGACGGCGCGACGGCGACGGACGCGGCGAACAAGGTGATTGACCAGGACAAGGTCAAGTTCATCGTGGGCGCGGTCTGCTCCAGCGCATCGATCCCGATTTCCGAGATTTCCAACCCCAAGAAGGTTCTCCAGATCAGCCCCACCTCAACCAATCCCCAGGTGACCGTGGGCAAGCCCTACACCTTCCGTGCCTGCTTCCTGGACCCGTTCCAGGGTGGCGTGGTGGCGAGCTTTGCTATCGAAGACCTAAAGGCGACCACCGCGGCTGTGATGTACGACAAGGGCAATGACTACGTGCTGGGCCTGGCCGGGTACTTTAAAGATGCGTTTGAGGCACGGGGTGGCACGGTGCTGGTCTACGAGGCGTACACCGAGGCAGACACTGACTTTTCGGCCATCCTGTCCAAGGTGGCCGACGCCGACCCGGACGTGCTATTCCTGCCTGACTACTACAGCAAGGTGAACCTGATCGGCAAGCAGGCGAAGGAAAAAGGCATCTCCGCCGTGATGCTGGGCGGCGACGGCTGGGACTCGGCAGATCTGGACTGGAGCGCCGTGGAAGGCGGCTATCACTCCAACCACTACTCTCCGGCTGATCCGCGGGCAGTGGTTACAGGCTTCCTGAGGGACTACGAAGCCAAGTATGGGAAGGCGCCAGATGCCCTGGCAGTGCTGGCGTTCGACGCGACCAACGTTCTGCTGGAAGCGATCAAGCAGGCGGACACGACTGACACGGAGAAGGTGCGAGACACGCTGGCGGCGATCGAGTTCGAGGGCGTGGCCGGCGTGATCACGTTCAACGCAGAGGGCGACCCGATCAAGACGGCGGCCATCAACCAAGTCACCACCGAGGGAATCAAGTTCGTCAAGTGGGTCAAGCCATAGGCCTTGCCCTGTGGGGAAATGGGGGAGAGGGCACCGCAGGTATGCCCTCTCCTTCGTTTGTGGGGCCGGTTTCGCGATCAGAGCCGACAGCTTGCGCTCTAGTCGCCAAGAGGGATGCGCTATGGGCAACAGTGAGACAAGAGCGCGAATAGGGACCATTGCCCTTTGGGCCTTGCTGCTCGGCGTGGGCATATGGGCTACGTACGTGGGGATGCTGTCGTTTTCCCGTTCCCGGGCCGTCCTCGTGGACAAGATCGCCAGCGGCGAGGTCCGCACGGAGTTGAGCGGTGCGGGGTTGGCTTTTGTGCAAAGCCTTCGCTCCGCTATCCTGTACGCGGCTGTGGCCTGGATCTGCCTTGTGTTGGTGGCTCTCTTCCGGCGGCAGACCCCTCAGCAGGTCCTGGCCCGAGGATGGGTTTGGGTCTTGGCCATTGGCGTGGCGATCAAGCTGCTCGGAGAACTGCTGCTCAATCCTGGGTTGTTCCTGGAGATCGTGGCTGGCGGACTGCAGAAGGGGTTCCTCTATGCGATGATCGCCTTGGGATACACGATGATCTATGGTGTGGTCAAGTTGATCAACTTTGCCCACGGCGACATTTTTATGGTCGGCGCTTTTGTCAGCTTTTACACGATCACCAAGATGAACATGCACCACTGGATCGGGACTCTGTACGTGCGCAGCACGGGCGTCGCACAGGCGCCGGGGTGGACCCTGGGAGTGGGCGTGGTCCTGGTCATACTTTCGTCGATGGTGACCAGCGCGGCCCTGGCCATGGTTGTCGAGCGCGTGGCGTACAAGCCGCTGCGGACTGCGCCTCGCATCGCGTCCCTGATCACCGCCGTTGGCGTGTCGTTCTTTTTGGAATACTTTTCCGCCCTTGACTTTAGTTTCGGCCCTGACTATGTGACCTACGAGCGCCCCTTTGATATGGTCCGCTGGGACAGCACGAACCTGAACCTGACATTGCTGTCGCTGCTTTTTGCACTCTTGCTGATCGGAGGGATGGGACAAGTGGCGGTGTGGGGTCTTGCCAGGCGGGGTCAGGCACGACGGGTCACAGAGAGTGCGTTGCTGCGCCTCTCTATTCGCTTTTTCCTCCTGGCTGGAGGATTTGGCAGCCTGTACATGAGCCTGATGCTGCTGGGCGTCGGCGTCACCAACATCCAGATCCTGGTGATGGCCCTTTCGGTGTTCCTACTGATTGGCCTACAGTACATCGTCAATCAGACCAAGATCGGCAGGGCGATGCGAGCCTCTGCGTGGGACAAACCGACCGCTCGCCTGATGGGGATCAATGTGGACCAGGTGATCTCGTTCACATTTGCCCTGGGAGCAGCGCTGGCCGGTGCAGCAAGCGTGCTGTACGCTGTCGCCTACCCACAGCTTGTCTGGAACATGGGCATCATGCCTGGCCTGAGGGCCTTTGTGGCTGCCGTGCTGGGCGGCATCGGCAGCATTCCGGGCGCGTTCGTGGGCTCCTTGATTATGGGACAGGCAGAGGAGCTGAGCGCAGCTTACATATCCACGCCAATGCGCGACGCGATCGCCTTTACGCTCTTGATCATCGTGCTCATCATCCGCCCGACGGGCATCTTTGGGGAACCGGAAGGGGAAAAGGCCTAGGAGTGGGCTATGCTAAAACGCTTGATCCAGACACGTTTGGGCACACACTGGAAATGGATCGTCGGCGCGGTTGGGGTCTATGTGGTCATACAACTGCTGATCAGTCTCGAGTTGCTGACCACCTATTGGGCGACGATCCTTCAGAGAGCGTGCATTATGGCCGTCGTGTCGCTGGGTCTGAACCTGATCTACGGATTTAACGGACAATTCTCACTGGGCCAGTGGGGATTCTATGCCATTGGTGCCTACGCTGCCGCAGACATCACCTACCGCTGGAAGCAGGGCGACATGGCTGGCCTGGCTGTCGTGCTGGGAGTGCTGTTGTTGGGATGTGTGGCCCTAGCCCTCTGGAACAGGGGCCTTGTCCAACGGATCGGCATAGGCATTCTGGGGGTGGCTGCCATCGGCTGGGTTGTCCATGGTATGGTGACGGGAAGCGCCAGTCCGTGGACATACTTGGTGGACGTCTGCAAGGTCGTCAACTACTTGCCTCAAGCCATCTCCGGACAGGTCGCGTTCCTGGCGGCGCTCGCTTTCGGCGCGACGCTGGCTGCTGGGGTCAGCTATCTGTTTGGCCTGCCGGTGCTCAAGATGGGCGGTGATTACTTTGGCATCGCCACGCTGGGCTTTACGATGGTCGTGAAAGTGCTGGCCGACAACGCAGACAGTGTCTTTCCCGAAATGAAGGGCGCACGTGGAATGGTTGGGACACCGCAGCTAGCCTCGTGGTTTTGGAGCTTTGCGTTCCTGGTGGTCACGATCGTCGTTATGCGCAACATGCTGCAGTCCAGTACTGGCCGTGCCATCATCTCGATCCGCGAGGACGAGATCGCTGCCAAAGCCATGGGCATTGACACCGTGCGCTACAAGACGCTGGCCTTTGTCGTGGGCAGTTTCTTCGCCGGCTTGGCTGGTGCCCTGTATGCGCACCGATACCCGACGCTACATCCGACATCCTTTCACTTTATCAAGTCTTTCGACCCTTTGATCATTGTCGTCTTTGGCGGGCTGGGAAGTATCACAGGCACGGTCGTAGCCGCATTCGCGTGGGCGATCAGCCTGGAGGGGCTGCGGCTGCTGCCTCAGGGAATGGAGCTGTGGCGATTCGTCATCTACCCCTTGCTTCTGCTGCTGGTGATGCTGCTGCGTCCCCAAGGGCTCTTTGGCGGCACTGAGTTGGGGTTCCTGAAACCACGGACGTGGCAGAGGCAAAGGCAAAGGGCTGAGGTCGAGCCGGAGACAGCCCAGGATGGCAGTGACTGACGCTAGGGCGACAGGAGAGAACGAGATGGCGGTGCTAGAGACTATTGGCTTGACCAAGTTCTTTGGCGGCCTGTGTGCAGTAAGCGACTTTGACGTCGAGGTCCCCGAAGGGGCGCTGTACGGCCTCATCGGTCCCAATGGAGCGGGCAAGACAACCGTCTTTAACATGGTCACCGGTCTCTACCCGGCAACGGAAGGGGATGTTCACTTCCTGGGGCAATCCATCACGGGTCTGGAGGCCCACCAGATCACACAGTTGGGTATCGCCCGCACCTTCCAGAACATCCGCATTTTCCCCAACCTTTCAGTTCTAGACAATGTACGGATCGCGTACCACCCGCATGCAGGGTACAGCATGTTCGACGCGATCTTGAGGACAGACCACTTTGAGCGCCGAGAGCGAGAACTCACGGATGAAGCGCTCGATTTTCTGTCTGTCTTTGGGCTGGATGATCTGCATGACGAGATCGCATCCAGTCTCCCGTATGGGCAGCAGCGCCGACTGGAGATCGCCCGCGCATTGGCCGCCGAGCCGCAACTGCTGCTCCTGGACGAGCCAGCCGCGGGCATGAACCCGCAAGAGACCGTCGACCTTATGGACCTGATCCGTTTCATCCGCGATCGCTTCAAGCTGACGATCCTGCTCATCGAACACCAGATGCGTGTAGTGATGGGCATCTGCGAACACATTACCGTTATGGACTTTGGCCAGGTCATCGCTAGAGGAAACCCGCGCGAAATACAGACCAACCCTCAGGTCATCGAGGCCTATCTGGGCAAGGGGACAGTCGCTGGTACCAGGGCGGCCCGTCGCCCTCCCGCGGCCTCCCCGCTGTAGAGGAGTGGATATGGACAGCATATTGGAGGTGCAGGACCTCGCGGTGAACTATGGCGCCATCCAAGCCTTGCAGGGCATCTCCTTTCACGTCCAGGAGGGTGAGATCGTGACCCTGATCGGCGCGAATGGCGCAGGAAAGAGCACCACACTGAACGCGATCTCTGGGTTGTTGTACCCGTCCAGGGGGCGCATTCTGTACCGGAATCGGGACATCGCGGGCATGCCAGCCGAAGCCATCGTCAAGATGGGCATCACTCAGGTCCCTGAAGGCCGCAAGATATTCGCACCGTTGACGGTACGGGAGAACCTCGAGATGGGGGCCTTTACCCAGAACGACAGAGACGAGATACGGCAAACTATGCAGCGGGTCTTTGCTAGCTTTCCTCGGCTGGAGGAACGGTTGAGCCAGCGAGGAGGAACCCTATCTGGAGGCGAGCAGCAGATGCTGGCGATGGGGCGCGGACTCATGGCTCGGCCCAACCTCCTGCTCCTGGACGAGCCTTCGATGGGACTGGCGCCCATCCTGGTAGAAGAGATCTTTGACATCATTCGAGAGATCAACAACGCAGGTGTGAGCATCCTCCTGGTTGAGCAGAACGCCGCTATGGCCCTATCCGTTGCCAACCGGGCCTATGTCCTGGAAACAGGGAGGATCGTTCTGGAGGGCCCGGCGCAGCAGGTGCTTGAGGACCCCGAGGTGCAAAAGGCATACCTTGGTGAAGCTTGAGAGCTCAAGCTGATCGAGGGACGCTGGGTGGAAAACACGAAAGGGTCTTCGAGCTCTCGAAGACCTTTTGACTGTATCCCACGGGGCGGAAACTCAGTAGTTTGTCTCGAGTCGTCGCTCTTCTCCGCTCAGGATGCGCTTGATATTGGGCATCAGGGCATAGATCGTCAGGAAGGCGCAGCCAAAGCCAAACAGCACATAGCCCCAAGGTGTGATGCGCAACGCCGCAAAGACCGCCAAGACGGGCCCCATGGCCAGGGCTATCGTGATCGATGCTTTGGAGGCCGTACGAGTGATGACCAGCACCGCGATCGCGGGCACGATCAGAGCGGCGGCTGCATACGGGTTCATAGCGGCGACCACGCCCAGCGAGGTGAGCGTCCCCGCACCTCCCTTGAATCCGAGGAAAACAGACCAGTTGTGACCGCAAACCGCCGTGATCCCGGCGACTGCCTCCACCCAGACGGAACCTGTCAGCGCACGTGCCAGCCAGACTGCTACCAAACCTTTGAGCACGTCGCCAAGTGTTGTGATCGCAGCGCCCCAGGGCCCAGCAGCGCGATAGACATTGGTCGCTCCGGTCCGTCCGCTACCGATCTGGCGGATCTCGGCACCTTTCAACAGCCTGACTGTGAGCACCCCGATCGGCACTGACCCGAGCAGATAACCCGCGATGATCGACAGCACGGTGAGAGCAGTTCTCATTTTCCCTCCTTCTGATAGGTGAAACACACGTGGTCTGGGAAAGTTGCGGGGCCACGCTTGAGCGGAGGAGGCTCCGTGGAAGCAGCAGGAAAACGGGCAGGCATCCTGTATGTGGCACTGGCGGTGACCTTTTTCTCGACCACCCCGGTGCTGATTCGCTGGGCAAGCGATCTATCCCCATTCGTTGTCACCTGCCTACGCATGTTGGTGGGCTCAGGCACGGTACTGTTGTTCGCTCTCGCCAGGGGACAGAGGCCGCATATTCCTCGCGTGGACTGGCCTCGCTTCGCGGCCTGGGGTCTGGTGGCGGCACTTCACTTTGCGTTCTACATCGGCTCCCTCGAGTACACCACAGTTGCACATTCTCTGGCTCTGGTCTATACTTCCCCTGTCTGGGTCTCGCTGTTCAGTTGGCTTGTGCTCAAAGAGCCACTCCCGGCGCGGAAGTGGATCGGTATCCTGATCACGCTGGCTGGCATGGGCATATTGTCGGGATTCGACCCTGCGTGGACCGCGAGGACGTTGATCGGAGATGCGATGGCGCTCGGATCAGCGATCACGTTTGGGATCTATTCCGTTACAGGCCGGAAACAGCGAGCGCGCTATCCGTTGTGGACCTATACAAGCGGGGTGTATGGGGCGGCCGGGCTCTGGCTGCTGCCACTGGCCATCCTCACCTATCAATCGCCAGCGCGCATAGGGCTTCCCTTGCTCTCGATCGTGATCCTGGGCGTTTTTCCCCTGGGGATCGGCCATACGCTATACAACGCCGCCCTGCGGCGTACGCACCCGACGCTGGTCAACATCATCGCGACTCAGGAAGTCACAGGGGGCGTGCTGTTGAGTTGGTGGTTGCTCAAAGAAGTGCCCTCTATCCATGCGATCATCGGGGCGCTGGTCATGCTGGCTGGGGTGGTGCAGGTCGTGATCTGACGGCCTGAGCGAACACGTGGGTACGGGAAATGTCTAGGCCAATTCATCTCTACGTAAGCAGCAGTCCAGAGCTATACCTCGAGCGCGAGGTAGTTGGGCAGGTCGCTGCCGCACTACCCTTGACCATCGGTTGGCGGATCGACCACACTCCTTTGCCTGGCGAGCCCCGCCCAGACATTTCCGGGCCCGTGGGTCAGTGCGATCTCTACGTCCTCCTCCTCGGTCAGGACTTTGCCGCGCCAATGGGTGCTGAGCTGCGGGAGGCCCTCGCCTTAGGCAGGAAGCTGCTTGCCTTCCGCAAGCGGTGCTCCCGCAGCCCATCGTCTCAAGACGCAGTACGCAGGCTGAGGTTGGAGTGGCGTGTTTTCTCCGAGCCTGATGATCTGCGAATGCTGTTCCTACAGGACCTTGTGAACGCTGTGCTCGATCGGGCTGCCAGAATCGGCTTGGAGATCGGTGAGCTGGAGCGTCTGCTCGAACTGTCTCGGGGAGCGGAGCAGCGAGCGCAGGCCGGTACGGGAGAGATCCGAGGCCGCGGAGATGCCGGCAAGAGCGGCGTGATCCTGGGGCGCGAGGTGTGGGAAACGAACCCACAGGATCCCCTATGAGCCTCCACGTTATCTACCTGCCCAGAGAGTTGGGGAAGCAAATCCAACAGGGACACCCGTGGATATACCGGGACAGCCTGCCAGAGCAGGTAAGCCTGCCGTCAGCGACGTGGGTACAAGTGCGATGCGGCAAACTTGTCAGGTACGGGTTGTGGGATGCCCAGAGCCCCATCGCCGTACGTCTCTTCTCGAGCCAGCAAGTGCCTGACGGCACGTGGATTGCGGAGCGTGTGCGCGAGGCCTGGGAACTCAGAGCGCCCCTGCGCAACCAAGGCATCACGGCCTATCGCTGGGTGTATGGGGAAGGGGACGGAATCCCCGGGGTAGTGGTGGATCTGTACGCCAAGTACGCTGTGATCGAGACCTATGCGGACAGTGTGGAGACGTTGGTCGACTGGGTCGTGACTGCGCTCAGGGCATGTGCGCCACTGAGAGGGATCCTCCTTCGCAGGGGAGGAGTGAGATCCCTGTGGGGCAGGGAGCCTCCGCGGGATCTGATCGTTGAGGAGCATGGGCTGCGCATGCACGTCGATCTGTTCGCCGGACAGAAGACGGGATTGTACCTCGATCAGCGCGAGAACCGAAGGTACCTGGAGGAGTGGTGCGCAGGCCGACGTATACTGAACTGCTTTGCCTACACCGGCGGCTTTTCCTTGTACGCCGTGCGCGGGGGAGCTGACCAGGTTGTCAGCGTCGATATCGCTCCACAGACAGCACAGGTGGCTCGCGACAACCTGTCGCTCAACGGTTTCGACCCAGATCGGCATCCCTTTGTCATCGAGGATTGCTTCAAGCTGCTGGACACCTACGCTGCTCAAGGCGAACGCTTTGACTTGATCATCCTCGACCCGCCTTCGCTGGCCAGGTCCAAAAAGAGCCGGCATGCTGCCTTGAGAGCGTATGGTCGCCTCAACCAAGCGGCTATGCGCTGCACGCTGCCCGGCGGCCTGTTGGCGACAGCAAGCTGCACGTCGCAGGTCTCTCCTCAGGCCTTCCGGGATATGCTGGGCGCAGCGGCGGCCCAGGTGGGAAGGCGCATGCTGATCCTCCACGAGGCTGGCCAGGCCATGGACCATCCTGTCCCTGCGCATTTTCCGGAGGGGCGGTATCTCAAGTTCGTCCTGGGAAAGATAGAGCAGGCGCTCTGAACATGGACAGATCTCACACAGAGAGAGCAGCACGCGTTGCCTCAGCCAGCCTGCAGGGGCACCCGCCCGCCGTCTCCGCGGTCGTCTGCGAAACATACGACCTCGAGCAAGTCCGCCGGGCTGTCACGACAGCGCTTGCCCCGCTGGGTGGGATGAAGCGGTTTGTCCGACCGGGGATGAGCGTGCTGCTCAAGCCAAACCTGGTATCCGCGGCAGCTCTCGACCGGGGCGTCACGACTCATCCTGCGGTGGTGGAGGTGGTTGCCGGGTTAGTCCAGGAGGCAGGTGGAATGGCCCTGGTCGGTGATTCGCCCGGCGGACCGATCGCGGACAACGACAGGGTGCTCTCTGGAACAGGAATGGTTGACGCCGCGGAGAGAGCAGGCGCACAGATCGTGCGTTTCGATGGCGTGGCGTGGATACGACACGGTGGCGCCGACTACTTTGTCGCGCGGCCAGTCCTCGATGTCGATCTGATCATCAACCTGCCCAAACTCAAGACCCACGTGCTGACCCTGTATACCGGTGCGATCAAGAACCTGTTCGGCGTGATCCCGGGCACCCGCAAGCGCGAAGTCCACTGTCGTGCTCCGGGTGTCATAGATTTCGGCCAGGCCCTGGTTGATGTGCTGGAGCTGGTCCGTCCCGGACTCACGATCATGGATGGTATCCTGGGCCAGGAGGGCAACGGGCCCGGGGTGGGGGGAACGCCACACCCCTATGGGTGCGTCGTGGCCTCTGCAGACCCGCTAGCCCTGGACACGGTCGTCGCGCGCGCTCTTGGATACCGGACAGGTGAGGTCGTGTATCTGGAGCAGGCCAGTGCACGTGGATTGGGAGTGTCAGATCCGAGGGCTGTGCAGATCCTGGGCGACCGAGCCGCCCTGGACTTTGGGCCTCTGGACCTGCCCAAGTCTCACTGGTACTTTCGCCTGCCGGGGTGGATCAGCAAGCCGGTGCACAGGGGGGCCACGATCCGACCCCGGTTGAGCGCTGCTGCCTGCGTCGGCTGCGGACGCTGTGTTGAGGTGTGCCCAGGGGATGCGATCGCATTGGAAAAGCAAGCGACCATAGACCTGTCCAGGTGCATTGGCTGTCTTTGTTGTGCCGAGATCTGTCCCCAGGGGGCGATCGAGCCGCGTTGGAGTCTGCTCGCGCGGCTGATCGGTATTGGCCCCTGAGCAACAGATGGTAAACGTGGCTCGATTCCGTTCAGCGACGAGAGGAGAGGGACTATGCAGTGGGAGCACCTGACTTCAAGGCAGTTCGCACAAGCCGTTCAAGACACGAGGGTCTGTGTGATCACGATGGGCGTCATCGAAAGACACGGCGAGCACCTGCCCCTGGGAACTGACTTTATGATTGCGCACAAGATCGCCTGCCTGGCGGCAGAACGAGAGGACGCTGTGGTATTCCCACCATTCTACTTTGGCCAAATCTATGAGGCACGATGCTTCCCGGGAACCGTGACCATCAAGCCCACCCTTCTTTTGGAGCTGATCCAGGGTGTCTTGGACGAGATCGGCAGGAATGGATTCCATAAGATCGTTGTGTACAACGGCCACGGAGGGAACACGCACCTGCTGCGTTTCCTGGCGCAGTGCAGTCTATGGGAGAAAAGGCCCTATTCGCTCTATCTGCCGACCCAGTCGCTCACCCCTGAGAGGCAGAAGAAGTGGCAGGAGATGCGCGAGACCGCGACCGGGGGGCATGCCTGCGAGACTGAGACCAGTATCTCGCTGGGCAATCATCCCGGTCTTGTCCACATGGCGCAAGTTCCGGAGGAGCCGGCCCCGCCGATGGGCCGCTTGCAGCATCTCCCGCCGACGTTCGCCGGGATCTCTTGGTACAGCGACTATCCACATCACTATGCTGGCGACGCGCGGTCCGCAACCGCTGACAAAGGACGCGCTCTTGTACAGTGGCAGGTGGATACGCTGGCAGAGTACATCGCCGCCGTGAAGGCGGACCAGGCGGTACCTGCCCTGGAGAGCGAGTTCTTTGAACGTGCCCAAGGCATTGGGAGTCTCTGACGTGGACCAGACTACTGCTCCGCGAGAAACCACGAGGGCAGGGGTGATAGCACGGAGGCTCGCGCCTCGCCTCGAATCTGTCGAAGCATTGGAGGAGATGCTCTCCCGCCCGACGCCTGACATCGTCCACGTGCTTTCCCGCCTGGACGGGGATATCTTGATCCTGGGTGTGGGCGGCAAGATGGGACCTTCGCTTGCCATGCTGGCTCAGCGGGCCATCTCTGAGGCGGGGATAGAGAAGCGCGTGATTGGGGTCTCCCGGTTCTCTCAACCTGGCCTGGCCGAAAAGCTCTGCCGTGCCGGCGTAGAAACGATCGCCTGCGACCTGATGAGACCGCAGGCATTGGATGCGCTGCCCAACGTGCCGAATGTGATCTATATGGTCGGCACCAAGTTTGGTACGTCGGGCCAGCACGCCAGAACGTGGGCCATCAACACGTACCTGCCTGGACAGGTAGTGAGCAGGTTTCGGCACTCGCGGATCGTGCTCTTTTCCAGCGGCAATGTATACCCTCTTGCGCCGGTTATGGGCGGAGGCTGCACGGAAGCCACGTCTCCGGCTCCGATCGGCGAATACGGACAGAGCGTACTTGGGCGAGAGCGCATCTGCGAGTACTTTTGCGGGCACTTTCAGGTGCCTGGGGTCATTCTCCGGCTGAACTATGCGGTGGAGGCACGCTACGGCGTGCTGCTCGACATCGCGAGCAAGGTGTGGGCCGGTGAGCCGATTGATCTATGTATGGGACACGTCAACGTCATCTGGCAGGGAGACGCGAACGCGTTCGCGCTGTGCGCTCTGCTGTTGGCAGAGGTCCCCCTGCGGGTCCTGAACATCACGGGACCAGAGACCGTTTCGGTGCGTAGCCTGGCGCTGTGGTTCGGCCGCCTGCTTGGCCGGACACCCCAGTTCGAGGGCAGCGAGCAGCCAGATGCGCTGCTGAGCAACGCCCAAGAAGCACACCGCCTGCTCGGGTATCCCCGCGTTCCTCTGGGGCAGGCCGTGCATTGGGTAGCCGAGTGGATCGTCGCCGGCGGTCCCGTATGGGGCAAGCCCACCCAGTTTCACGTCCGAGACGGGACATTCTAGCAGCGGATCCAGGTCCTGGAGCATGGCGGTGCAGGAGGACACGACATGTTTGGGTCAGAGGATGGGTCTCTTGCCAGTCTGCGAACCAGGCTGATGCGCGGGCTCGTCATCCCGGCCTGCCCGCTGGCTTTGACGGCCGAGCGCACGCTTGACGAGCGCCACCAGCGTGCCCTTTTGCGCTACTATGTGGCCGCTGGCGCAGGTGGGCTGGCAGTCGGCGTCCACACGACGCAATTCGCGATTCACGACCCGCGGATTGGGCTGTATCAGCCTCTGCTCGAGCTGTCGGCGCAGGTAGTGGGAGAGACGGGGGAGGCTGGATTCGTGCGCGTGGCTGGCCTGGTTGGGGATACCGCCCAGGCGACGCGTGAGGCCCGGCTTGCGCGGACACTAGGCTATGAGTGCGGACTGCTGAGTCTGTCTGCTTTCAGGGACGCCTCTGTGGATCGGATACTGGTGCATTGCGAGTCAGTGGCCCAGATCCTGCCTCTATTCGGCTTCTACCTGCAGCCCGCTGTGGGCGGGCGGATTCTGCCCTACGGCTTCTGGAGACGTTTTGTCGAGATCCCTCAGGTGGTGGCCATCAAGGTCGCACCGTTCAGCCGCTATCAGACCCTTGAAGTGGTCCGTGCCCTATCAGACTCGGGGCGCGGCGACGAGATCGCCCTGTATACAGGCAACGACGACCACATCGTGATCGATCTGCTGACCGAGTACCGCTTCGGAGCAGGTGACAGTGGAAGCGGCTTGCACTTTGTGGGCGGGTTGCTGGGCCACTGGGCCGTGTGGACTCGAAGGGCCTCGGAGTTGCTGGAGAAATGCAAGCAGACGCGGGCCGGTGCGCAGATCCCAAACGATCTCCTGGTGCTGGCTGCCCAGGTCACCGACAGCAACGCCGCGCTCTTTGACGCCGCGAATGGCTTTGCCGGCTGCATTGCTGGCCTTCACGAGATATTGAGACGCCAGGGGCTGATGTCTGGCGGCTGGTGCCTAGATCCGACCGAAACCCTCTCCTCCGGGCAGATAGAGGAGATCGACCGGGTGTGCGCGGCGTATCCTCACTTGAGCGACGACGCTTTTGTGGCCGAATACCTGGATGAGTGGCTATCCTAGGTAGAAGGAGGGGCGGCTCAATCTGTGCTTCCCACAGATCTAGTGCTCCGTACGGGCCCTCTTGCGGTGATCGGCGTGGTCACGCGCAAGAGGGCTTGGCAGTGCGCGAGGATCGCCTGCGGAAAGCGACTTTTGTCCTATACGCGCAGTTGCGGTGATGGTATCATAGGAAAGTGGGTTTCTGGTGTGGTGCACGACAGCAGTTGGCGGCTTGGCCGATAGGGCATTGTGATGCAAAACGGGGATAAGCTAATGACAAAAGAACAACAATCGGAGCTACAGACGGTTTCCCTGCCGGTTCAGGGAATGAGCTGTGCTTCGTGCGTGAGCCACGTCCACAAGGCTCTTGCTGCGGTCGAGGGGGTGAGCGATGCTGCCGTGAACCTGGCAACAGAACGGGCGACCGTTCGCTTTGAGCCAGGACTTGTGCAGCTCGAGTCACTGACCCAGGCTGTTCACGATGCGGGGTATGAGGTGACTACGGAAGAGCAGATCCTGCCCATTGGGGGGATGACCTGTGCGAGTTGCGTGTCGCACGTCGAGCGAGCCCTGGCGGAAGTGCCCGGTGTGCTCAGCGTAAACGTCAATCTGGCGACCGAGAAAGCATCCGTGACCTACATTTCCACGTTGGCGCAACTGTCAGATTTGGCCCGCGCCGTCGCCGATGCAGGGTACGAGGTCCTCCCCCTGGATGAGGATCAAGGCCACCAGGAGGCGGATCGCGAGACACTCAAGATGGTGGCCGCGCGCAGACGGATGCTTCTGGCCTGGGCGTTCACCGGACCCATTATCCTATGGATGCTTCCCGAGATGCTGGCTGGCCTGGCATGGCCCAGTGTCACGCTCTTCAAATTGGGTATGCTGCTTCTTGCGGCACCGGTCCTCTTCTGGGTGGGACGAAGGACATATGTTGCGGCGTGGAGCTCCACCATCCATGGCGCGCCCAATATGGATGCTCTAATCGCGCTGGGAACGGGTGCCTCTTTTGCAACCGGTATCGCGACGTTCTTTGCTCCAATCCCCAGTTACGCGGGTGTATCGGCCATGATTATGGCGTTCCACCTGACGGGACGCTGGGTTGAGGCAAGCGCCAAAGGTCGAGCATCCCAAGCTATCCGGAAACTGCTGGAACTGGGAGCAAAGAGCGCACGGGTCCTGGTGGACGGCACCGAGCGTGAGGTACCCATCGAGCAGGTCCACGTCGGGGACGTGATGGTCATTCGCCCGGGCGAGCAGATACCGACGGACGGCATCGTGGTCGATGGAGAGAGTGCGGTCGACGAGTCGATGGCCACGGGCGAGTCTATGCCTGTCAATCGCCAGGCTGGCGATCAGGTGATTGGGGCCACCATCAACCAGGACGGACTCCTGCACGTTCGCGCTTTGCGCGTCGGAAAGGATACCTTCCTGGCGCAAGTTGTGCGTCTGGTTGAGCAGGCGCAGGGAACCAAAGTACCCATCCAGGCCTTCGCTGACCGAGTCACATCGGTGTTTGTGCCGATCGTGATCGGCATCGCCATTCTCACCTTCTTCTCCTGGCTTCTTTTCCCAGGCGCCCTGCGCCCAGTCGCGCTATGGGGCAGCGGCTTTCTGCCCTGGATCGACCCCAGTTTGGGCCGATTCACCCTGGCGCTGATCACCACGGTGTCCGTACTGGTCATCGCGTGTCCCTGTGCCCTTGGGCTGGCTACGCCCACAGCGTTGATGGTGGGCAGCGGCATTGGCGCAGAGAACGGCATTCTCATCCGTTCTGGCGAGGCGATCCAGGCCATGCGCAGCGTCCGCGTGGTGGTTTTTGACAAGACAGGCACACTCACACAGGGACAACCTCAGGTGACAGATGTGATCACGACGCTAGAGGGAACGGATGTGGACCCAGAGGACGTGCTTTGGTGGGCCGGCTCTGTGGAAGTGGGCAGTGAGCACCCCGTCGGGAAGGCCATCCTCCGCAACGCCGAGCAGAAGGGACTCCAGCTCGGACGCTTGTCCGATTTCACCGCACTTCGCGGCAAAGGCGTTCGCGGCGAGGTAGCAGGCCCGGACGACCAGGTCCCGCACAGGGTCATCGTCGGCACCCGTTCTCTGCTAGGTGAAGAGGGCATCCCTGTCGCGATGGCGATGGAGAATGAGATGAGTCGATTGGAGGGCGAGGGCAAGACAGCCATGTTGGTCGCCGTCGATGAAAGGGCGATTGGCGTGCTCGCAGTGGCCGACGCGCTCAAAGAGGGTGCCGTCGAGGCTGTCGGCGAACTGAGAGGGCTGGGACTGGAGACGGTGATGATCACCGGGGACAACGAGCGCACAGCACGTGCTATCGCCAGAGAGGTGGGTATCGATCGGGTGTTGGCCGAAGTGCTGCCGGAAGACAAGATGGTTGAGATCCAAAGGCTGCAGGAAGAGATGGGGAAGGCGGACAAGCACAAAGGCCTGGTAGCTATGGTGGGCGATGGGATCAACGATGCCCCGGCCTTGACACAGGCCGATGTCGGGATCGCACTTGGCACTGGCACCGACATAGCCATTGAGGCGGCCGACATCACGTTGGTTCGCGGGGATCTCGCCGGAGTCATCGGCGCGGTCAGGCTGTCGCGTGCGACATTCAACAAGGTCGTGCAGGGGCTCTTTTGGGCCTTCTTTTACAATGTAGTGATGATCCCCTTGGCTATTCTGGGGATGATGCATCCAGTACTGGCAGAGATCGCGATGGCAATCAGCTCGATCACGGTGGTCATGAACGCGAATTCGCTGCGGCGCGTAGATATCAGGCCCGACTATGCACGTCATCCCTGAGGACTAGACACGAGGGATTGTAGGGTGCCAGGTTTGTGGGCACCAGGCAAGCTGAACCTTACACGTATTCGCTCTTTTGCGGACAAGTAGTACGCATAGCTGAAGGGAGAGCAACTGATGACTGAGCAAGTGCTTGATGCCATCCGCCGGCGGCGCACGATTCGCAAGTTCACCGAGCAAAAAGTAAGTGACGAGCAGATAGACACACTACTGGAACTCGCCATGTGCGCGCCAACGCGCCTGAACCGGAAGCCGTGGGCCTTTGTCGTCATTCGCGACAAAGAACTTCAGAAACAACTGGCCGGCACCCTGCGCATTCACCCGTACCTCGAGCAAGCATCAGCGATCATCGCTGTGTGTGGGTGGCCCGAATTGACGCCCACCTGGCTTCAGGATGTGACTGCTGCGACCGAGAATATGCTGATCGGAGCAACAGCAATGGGCCTCGGTGCAGCTTGGGTCGGTTCTCCTGACACGGCGATGTGGGACATCTGCGAGGAAACGCTGCACGACGCCCTGGCTATTCCGTATGATGTGCGCATCCCGGCCTTGATTGCCATT
>JADHXD010000067.1 GCA_016783145.1 Anaerolineae bacterium | reverse complement strand
GGATTCACTCCTTTCTACGAATCGTACGGGCGATCAAATCCAAGGGCAGGCACACAAAAGAGCCGACCTCCTCCCCCTATGAACACGGGATCGGTGTCGGCTGGATTCTGGCCGGTACCCTCCTCGATCGACGATGGCAACAAGAAGGGCGATGACGATAGGATGTCTAGAGATGATCCCATTGTACCACACACGCAATGCGCGGTCAAGGGTGCCACAGATTACACATTGCGCTCACCGGTTGACTGGTGCCCGTCGATCAGATATACTAACCGACAGAGGACAAGCTTGACCAATCGCGGCGCATCCTTCCTTGGATTCTGATGAGGTACCCACCATGTACATCTCGCTCTTTGTCGACGTAGAGGACTGCGGCACACCAGCCAGCGACGATGTCGCCGGAGACGTGGCCGAGATCCTCTCGGATCGTGGGCTGGTGGCCAATCTGATGGTGGTCGGCGACAAGGCTCGCATCCTTGAGCGGCGCGGGCGCCACGATGTCATCGCTGCGCTGCGGCGGCACGAGGTCGGCCTGCACAGCGACCGCCATTCTCGCCATCCCACCGTCGCCGAGTATCTGGAAGACAAGCGATGGCACGATGGGATCGCGGAAGCCATCCGGCGCGAGGGGCCCGGCGTGCCTGTCCTGGAGCGCGTCTTTGGCAAGCGGCCCACGTGCTGGGGGCAGCCCGGGGGAAGTTGGGGACCCCAGGTGCACCCGGCGGTGAGGGGTCTCGGCATCCCGGCAGTCGTCTATCCGGAGACATGTACGCCCCGTTCCGATGTGCACTGGTACGGTGGCACGCTCACATTCGGCTACCGGCACGTTTTCGGAGGCTTTGATACGCTCTACTCCGATGACGAGCCCT
Source organism: Anaerolineae bacterium (assembly GCA_016783145.1). Taxonomy (GTDB): domain Bacteria; phylum Chloroflexota; class Anaerolineae; order JAFGEY01; family JAFGEY01; genus BS750m-G44. The sequence goes on along the minus strand of JADHXD010000067.1, from coordinate 24,504 downwards.
TTCAGCGGCACTTCAAGGCCTTCCAGGCAACGGTGGACGAGTACCTGGAACAAGACCTGCCCTGGATGGGCCTGTTCCTGGGGCACCCCATCTACATCCGGGCCTACGAGTTCGGGGACGTACTCAATTTGCGGCACGGTCAAGAGACCCCGCTCGAACGGTGGCGGCAGCCTCCGCTCAAGCCAGAAGACGAATACCGCACTGCCCTGAGAAACCTGGACACCTTGGTGGGGTACGTGGCTGCCCATCCGCGCCTGGAAGCGATCACGGTGGGGATGTTGAGCCAACAGGTGGGTCGGGCCGCGGATCGGGTCAGCCCAGACGACCTGCGCGACTATGCCGCTGCCGCGAGTGGGGGACGCGACCTCCCGACCGATGACCCAAGGGTCTCGCCAGCCGAAGCCGTCGACGTGCTGGCGCGGGCGATACTCGCTCGTCGAGAGGGCCTCCAGCCAAGGAGCTTACCCCTACGGCACGTGGATGGCCCGACTGCCACCCCACAAGGGGAAGAGTCCGAGATCGCGGTCTCATGGGGCGCGTTCTGTGATCGGTGCGCACAGGTCGAGTCGTTCATCGATCGCACCGGGGGTCTCCCCGCCGAGGTCGAGTGGGGGGAGACACGCGCCGGCATCGGGAGTTTCTATCGCGCCGCGTGCGAGGTCTACAGTGTCCTGAGCCCCAGGCAGGTGCCGAGTGAGATCGTCCTCCGCCCAGGGCCCCAGATCCCAGCCATTGCCGACGCCATCGCGCAGGGAACGGAGCGCGGCTACCGGGGGTGGGTGATCCACAAGCGGGATCTGAACGTGAGGGATCTGCTCGAGTTGACCCGCCTGCAGACCTGGACGCTCAAGCCGGCCACGTTCAAAAGACACGCAAAATCTGGCACCACGCGCGGAGAGTGAGGAATGTGAATGGAGGACCGATGAAATCCCTGAAAGCGGAGGCGAGCACGCTGCTGTATGGCATTCTGTTCCTGTTCTTTTTCCAACTCCTCGCCGACTTTATCGAGGCGATCTATGCCTTTGGCCTGCTGGGCACGAGCATCCCCATCGAGATGGCCAGCCTCGTCGTCCTGTTTTCCCCTCTCCTGCTTTTCGCGTTCCCCAAGCGGTCTCCCCGTTGGGTGCGGATTGTGCTCGCTCAAGGCGTCCTCCTGAGCCGTGTGATCGAGGCGATGCTCGATACGCGGGGGAGGATGATCGTCTCCGGGATCGGCGTGGGGTGCTTTCTGGCCTTCTTGCCCGTCCTGTTGAGCGCGCGGAGGCGGGAAAGGCCCGACGTGTCGACGCTGGGCTTGGGGGTCACGATCGGCCTCGGGCTCTCTGTGCTCTTGCGCGTGCTGGGCTCTGGCTATGATCTTTCGACTCGCGGCGGTTTCCAGGCGCTCGGATGGGGGCTGGCGGTGATCGCCGGCGTCCTGCTCTTTGCACTGCCCAAACTCGAGCAAACGCGGGTGGGCCAGGAAACATCCGCCGGCGATGAGCGCCCGGGCATCGGGAGGACGATCGGACTGTCCCTGGGATTGACCAGCGTCTGGGTGCTGCTGTATTTCTGCTTTACAGCGCCGAACGTCATTGCTCGCTGGACAGGCGCAAGCTATGCCCTGATCGTCGCCCTCGTCGTGGGGGTTCTCTGTGTCTTTGCCCTACTCTGGACGCTGGCCAGCCTGTGGCCGGCCCCACGCATGCTCGCTGCCCTGAACCGCAAGACGGTATTGGTGTGGAACGTTCTGTTCGTGCTCGCCCTGGCGGGGGCGCTCCTCGCGCACCAGATCAGGTTTCCGCAAGATCCGAGTGCGTATCCCCTGTTCGAGCCGCCGGTCACGGCCCTGCACCGTGTGCCCCTCTGGCTCACGCTGATCCTGTTCCCGGTCCTCCTGGTCGACTGGATCTACCTTGTCCAGGAGCTCACAGACCCAAGGCGGAGCCCGCGCGTCCTGGGCGCGAGCTTTAGCCTGTCCTCGCTGTTCCTCCTTGTCGTCGTCCTGGGGCAGGTGTTCACGACGGTGTATGACTACATCCCCGTGGTCGGGCCGACCTTCAGGGACAGGTTCTGGCTCGTCTTTGCCGTTCCTGGCGTTGCGCTGACCCTCTCCACCCTGCTTATCCAACAGGGTACGGTTGAACGGGTCTCTCTCGCCCCCAAGGGCAGGCTCTTCCCCGCGGCAATGGCGCTGCTTGGCCTGGCGACGCTGGCCGGCGTGGCGCTCACGGCGCCCAGGCCAGCCGCGCCCACCGGACCGCAGTCGAGCCTGAGGGTCTGCACCTACAACGTCCAGCAGGGGTACGACGAAAGCGGGGCCAAGAACGCTGCCGGGCAGCTCGAGCTACTGCGCCGGGTAGATGCCGATCTGATTGGCCTGCAAGAGTCGGACACGGATCGCGTCGCCGGCGGCAACGCGGACATTGTCCGCTACTTTGCCGACCAACTGGACATGTACTCCTACTATGGACCCAAGACGGTGCCCGGCACCTTTGGCATTGCCGTGCTGTCGCGGTACCCGATCGAGAACCCCAGGACGTTCTACATGTACAGCGCAGCCGAGCAGACGGCGACCATCGTGGCCCAGGTCCGGGTTGGCGACAGAACCTTCAACGTCTATGTCACGCACCTGGGCAACGGCGGGCCGATCGTGCAGCAGGGTGCGATCCTCAAAGAAGTCGCTGGGGCGGAGGATGTCCTCCTGATGGGGGATTTCAACTTCCGTCCCGATACGCCACAGTACCGGCTGACGACGGCGGCCCTGGACGATGCCTGGCTGATCAAATGGCCGCAGGGCGTGGATGACCAAGGGCGGCGCTTTGACCGGCGGATCGACCACGTCTTCCTCTCTCCGGGAATCGCTGTCAGGGATGCCCAGTACCTCACCGATCCGGAGTCCGATCACCCGGCCATGGTGGTCGAATTGGAGTGGCCGTGAGCCGACCGGCGGGACTGCAGTCGTACTCCAGTTCACGGCAGGGAGCAACAGACTGTACGAGAACAGGGCCAACAGACATCATCTGCTGGCCCTGCTGCTGTCCTCCTGGCCAACCGCTCCATCTACGGCCCGCAGGGGCAGTGCCTCGTGCCTGCCCTGAATGGGAACGTTTGCCTGCGGATCGGCGCGAGATCAGTGGAGCGGCCCGCGCGCGGTCACTCGTAGGCCAGCGATTCGCGCACGCTGATCCGCGTCGCTCGCAGGGACGGCCACAGGCTGGCTAGCACCGACAGCAGGACCACGATCGCCAGCCAGCTCACCACTCCACTCAGCGGGTAGCTAAAGTCGAGCGGGATCTCGAACACGGACAGCCCAATGGCGCGGCTGAAAACGCGCGCACCGGGATAGCTAAAGGGCACGGCGAGCAGCCAGCTCAACACGCCCACCAGCACGCCTTCGGCGACAAAGATCCCGGCGATGGCTGCCGACCTCGCGCCCGTGGCGCGCATCACGCCGATCTCGCGTCTGCGCTCCACAACGTTGATGGTCATCGTGCTCGCCAGCCCGATGCTGCCTACGATGGCTGCCAGGATGGCCATGACCAGCATCATGTTGGTGATCAGGTCGAACTGCATCTGCACGCGCCCCCGGATCTCGTCGGCGCTCTCAAAGTACCCGGCCTCGATGCGGCGTGCGGAAAAGGCCTCGCGCAGGTCCTCGGCCACCCGTAGCTGGGTCTCCGGATCGTGCTCCCGGGTCATCACCCACACCGTGCCTCCCTTGTTGGCGTCCCCGGTCTCCCGCGCCAGCACGTCGCGGAGGACAAAGTTGTCTCGCTGGTCGTTGTTGACGTTGATGATCAGCCCCACGACGGTCCATTTCGATTCCTCCTCGTCGATGGTCAGCGTGACCTCGTCTCCGACCTGGAACCCCTCGTCGGCGGCGATCTTGGCGTTGAGCAGGATGGCGCGACCATCCCCGGGCAGCAGCGCGCGCCCGCTCGCCATACGCGGCCTGAACATCTCCGAGTCGGGCGGCACGCCCCAGATGCCGACCTCGCGCTCCTCGCTGCCCGGCAGGGACAGAGTGACCCCGCGACGGCACACCACCTCCGCCTTGACTACGCCGGGCACGCTCTCGGCTGCCTCGACCAGGCGCGTCACCCGGTAGAGGCGATCGGTCCACACGGACACGTCAAAACCAAAGTCGTCGAGCAGCACGTCGATGGTGTGGGTCATGGACGCGCTCACGCTAAAGACCATGATGAACATCGTGCCGCCAAGCACCAGCGTGGCCATGGTCAGGGCGATGCGCGCCTTGCACCGGAAGGTGTTGCGCAGGCTGAGCGCCAGGGGGCGGGGCAGGCTGCGCACTCGCCCGATCGCCCGGTCGAACCAGCTCCGCCCAAACCCGGCTCCCAGGCCGTAGCGGCTGATGGCCCGGTGCACTGTGATGCGCGCGCCGTCCATCGTCGGCACCAGCGCTGCCAGCAAGGGCACGACCATGCCGGTCACGACCTGGAGGACCAACGCAATGGGCATCACGCGGAACGAGCCGGGCGTGGTCTGCACCATGTCGAGAAAGTAGATCGCGGCCCCGTAGGCCGCGGCGGCTCCCAGCGGCACAGCCAGGAGGGTGGAGAGGAGGCCGTAGGCCAGCGCGGCCATCAGGTAGGTGCGTGCCACGCGTCCCCTGGTCGCACCGACGGCCTTCATCACCCCGATCTGCCACACCTGCTGGGCGACGGTGGCGTTCATCACGTTGACGATCAGGAATCCACTCAACCCCAGCGCCAGGACACCCATCACGATCAGGATGAGGAGCACCGAGTCGATGTCCTCCTGCGCCGGGTGGACCTCGGGATCGGTGATGCCGTAGCCGCTCACCCACAGCCCCATCCCTTCGAGCCGCTCCTTGACCCGCTCGGTGCTCTCGATCGCGCTCTCCTCGCTGAACGACTCGAGGCTCAGGAGGAGCCGGTGGTACCCATCTTCCTGCCCGGTCAGCCAGGCGAGCGTCTCCGGAGTAGCAGAGAAGACAGGTTCGCCGCCGAGCTGTGGCGGTTGGACGTAGGGATGGCGCAGGACGCCTTCGACGGACAGTTGCCGCTCGTACCGCCCGAACTCGACGACCAGCGTCGAGCCCAGGGGAACGGCAAAGTGCTTTGCCGACAGCCGGTCCACAGCCAGCGCGCGCTGCTCGGGCCAGCGCCCTGCCATCAATTCGATGCGGTCCATCCGCTGCGCCGGGTAGTCGGCGCGAGCGTACAGCAGCGCGGTCCCGTCGCGCCAGTCCTCCTCGCCCTCTACTCGCCAGCGGATGCGATCGATGACCATGCCTTCCGCGTCGGCGACGCCGGGCACGCGCCGCACCGTCTCCACGACCTCGCGATCGAAGGTGCTGATCCACCAAAAGGTGATGTTCGCGGGGATCGTCTCTCGGTGTGCCTCTGTCATCCGGACGCGCATCATGCTGGACAGGCCAAAGACCATGCCCAGGGCAAAGACGCCCACGGTGGTGGAGAGCACGACCAGGAGCGTGCGCAGCTTGTTGCACCACATATCTCGCCAGATCTTGTGCCAGACAACGCTCATCGTTCATCCCTCTCGTTGAGAGTGACTGCATCCCGCTCGCATCCCGCCTCTGGCGGGGTCGCGTAGCATCCCGCCCCTGGCGGGAGCACAGGTCGCAAGGTCCTGGCGGATGCCGTTGCGACCAGTGTACCACAAGTGCGCGCTGCACACATCGGACAGCGGTAGGATTTCGCCATTAGCCAGGTGTCCGATCCCTTGTTCGCCATATGGCCAATCCGTTCACCTCATCCCTGGCCCTGCCCCTGCCCCTCGAGGGACGGAGCATCAGAAGGGTGGTTTGTGGGTGGGCGGCTTTGCCGCCCACCCACAAACCAGGGATCTTGCCTCTCCGACTGTGCATGCCGAACTCTCGGTCGTATGGTATAATAGGGTAAGGTGCATCTCAAGATTGAAGAGGTCAATGCCTGGCAGGTCTGCAGCGATCGACCCTCGTGGGCGATGTGGTTTCGGAGAGAGGAAACGATGCCTGAGAGCCAACGACCGGAGCCCGCCGGTGGCAGGCCGCGAGCGGACCGCTACGCTCCCGGCTATGCCTCGGTGATGACCACCCGGCACCACGCCAGCCGCACGGCGCGATCGCAGGCCGCGTTCTTTTTGCCTCATCTGCGGCCGGCCTGGCCACGCGCGAGACGATGGAGGAAATCCACTCCCGCATGCGCGCCTGGCCCGAACACCCCGGTGCCTTTGCCGCGCTCGCCCACTGTGAAGCCGTGGCGAGAAAGACGGAATAAGACCATTGGAAAGGAAACGACATGCCACCGTCTCAAGCCGCTGAGCTGGTCCTCGATGCCAAGGCCGACCTGGGGGAAGGCGCTCTCTGGGATGCCAAGGGGCAGGTCCTGTACTGGGTCGATATCATGGCCGGCGGACTCCACATCTATGATCCCGCGACCGGGAGGGATCGGGCGATCGACGTCGGCCAACCGGTGGGCACGGTGGTCGCTCGGAGATCGGGAGGGGTGATGTTGGCGGTGCACCACGGTTTCGCCAGCCTGGACCTCCAGACGGGAGAGCTAGAGATCGTCCAGGACCCAGAGAGCCATCTGCCCGGGAACCGGTTCAACGACGGCAAGTGCGACCCGGCGGGCCGGTTCTGGGCCGGCACCCTGGCCATGGATGGGACACCCCGCGTCTGTGGCCTGTACCGGCTGGACCCCGATCTGAGCGTGCACAAGATGCTGGAGGGGGTGACGATCTCGAACGGGATCGTGTGGAGCCTGGATCAGGCGGTGATGTACTATGTCGACACGCCCACGCGCCGGGTGGATGCCTTTGACTATGACCTGGCGAGCGGCGAGATCGAGAACCGCCGCGCCGTGGTCCGCGTTCCGGCAGAGATGGGCTACCCGGATGGCATGACGATCGACAGCGAGGGGATGCTGTGGGTCGCGCTGTGGGGGGGCCACAAGGTGTCCCGCTGGGATCCGGCGGATGGCAGGCTTCTCCAGACCGTTGACCTGCCCGCCGCCAACGTGACGTCGTGCGCATTCTGCGGCGAGAACCTGGATCAGCTCTACATCACCACCGCCCGGACCGGACTCCCTCCCGAGCAGCTCAAAGGGCAGCCTTTGGCCGGTGGGCTGTTCCGGGCAGAGGTAGGCGTGAGGGGGCTTCCTGCGTTCGAGTTCGCGGGATGAGGGCTCCCCGGACTGCCGGGCATTGACCCCCAAATGGACATCGCGAAAGGGTGATAGGCATGAGAGCCAGGACGCTCCGAACGGAAGAGGATTCTTCCAATAGGCGTCTGCAACCTCATCCTGTGCCAGCGGCTCACCCTCTACCCGTTCACGCGCTGCTCCTCCAGCGCGCGGTCGAACACCCGCGGACGGTCCGGCCGGAGACCCTGCTGCAGTTGCAGCGCCTGTATAACAACCGGGCTGTGACCTCCGCCGCCTAGCACACCAGCTCGCCCAGGACCTGCCCGAGCGTACGCCGCGCCTCTGCGGCCCTGCTGCCTTTCAGGTTAAACCTCATCTTGCGCGGCCCGTGGATCACCATCTGGTCCGGTGTGTTCTGATCCTCGTCCACCTCGCCCTCGATGACCTCTACCCGCCGGACCTGCTGGATGGGGAGTGCAAAACTGTCGCCGTGTTCGCGCAGGATGGCCTCGACGGGGGTGTGGCGGTACCGCTCGCAGATCCACCCGTTCGCACCCGCAACCGCTCCCCACTGCCCGAAAAAGCCCTTGCCCTGCGCTTTTGCACCCTGCTTGGCCTGCGCGGCTGCGTCGCGCAGCATCTGCGAGGTAAGCCGCGCGAACACCAGGCGGTACGGCGTCAGGACCAGGTTGAAGGACTGCGCGCTCAATCCCTTGCGCAGCTCGACGCCGGGCACCACGCCCAACACCGGCTCAGCCGTTGGTGCATAGCTGGGTGGGAGTGCGGAGGGCGATGTCCTGGGGGCAGGCGGCGGGGTCGCCGTGCCTGGCTGGGCTGCCTGGACAGGCGGCGCAGGAGGGTAGGCACCCCCCACGCCCAGCGGTGTCCCGCAGCTCATGCAGAATCGCCCGCCCGGCTGTATGCCCGCACCGCACGTGGGACAGCGAGCGCCCGCCTGGGATGTGGGCGCCGGTCGCCCTGGGGCCTGGTAAGCCGGAGGTCCGGAAGGCGGTCGCCCTGGGGCCTGATAAGCCGGGGGCCCGGAAGGCGGTCGCCCTGGGGCCTGGTATGCCGAGGGCCCGGAAGGCGGGCGGCCCTGGACCGGATAAGCCGGAGGTCCGGAGGGCGGGCGTCCTGGCACCGGGTAAGCCGGAGGCGTGGGCACCGGCGGAACGGGTGCCGGGCGAGCGGGGCGCTTCCGCGACCGCAGGACCAGGGCCACAACAACCACCATTCCGACCAGCACCGCGCCCCCACAGAGCAGCCCGAGGGCGATCAGGGCGATCGGAGGCACGTCCGGCAGGACGTCTGGCAGCTCCACCCCTGCGGGGGATTCTGGGCTGGTCCTCGTCACCTCAAAGGTGTGGCTCATGAACGTCCCCGACGATGCCTTCCCCAGCGCCTCCCAGTACGCGCGTCCCTCGATGACCAGCGGCTCCGATTCGAGGTCGGGGTCCGCGACCCGGATCTCGATCGACACGGGGATGGCGGGGTCGGGTGCGAGCACCAGGAGACGCCCCGGCTCCTGCCCCCGGGTGCGGAAGGAATAGTTGTAGGCGTCGTATGGCGGTTGGAAGCGCAGCGTCACCTCGAACTCGTCCGCCTCAACCGGCGCGCCGCTCTTGCCGTCCAGGACCTGGTAGGCGAGGAATGCGTCCGGCACGGGGGGCGGAAAGTGGCGCAGCGGACGGGCCGGGAGGTCGATCGCGCTGTGGATGGTCATCGTCGTGTTGCCCGTGTGCCCGATCGTTTCGCCCGCGTCATAGTAGAGGTTGTGCGGTGCCGTGTCGGCGAAAAAGCCGTGCGCGATAAAGAGCTCGCCCAACCTGGTCAGGTCAGGGTAGAGAGACGGTTCCGCGCCGATTCCCTCGGCCCGCAGGACAGCATAGAGCTGCCTGATGTCGAACACGTGGGGCTGGGTGTTTCCTCCCGTGAGCGCGGGAGGGGGCGGATCGATGAAAGAGGTGTCTTTTGAGAGCAGCGCGAGCAACTCCGCGGCTGGCATCTGGACAAAGTCACCGTACAGCCGCGCCGGTGCTTCGGCGCTCAGGGTAGGGGTCAGCACGATACCGGCATCGGACAGCCTCTCGTGGGAGGCCTCCAACTGGGTGATGTTCTCCACGCCGTCCACCAGGTCCCACAGCAGCGAGGTTACCGCGTACTCTTCCATCGACGTGCTCGCGACATAGGTCCAGGGCATGTAGGTGGGAAACTCGAAATTGTGCGTCCAGCCGTTCATCGAAAGCAGGGGGCGGGGCGCTCTGGCGACGTCCCGCTGGACCAGCAGGGCGAAAAAGGTGGCGAACCCCTCTCCCCACGAGTCGGTCGTTGAGGGGTTGGCGTATCCACCGTGGTTGATGTCGCCCGGGTGCTTGGGGTACACGTTGCTCTGCAGGTCTGCCATCAGGCAGTGTCCAAACTCGTGCCAGATCACGCTTGGCTCCAGGCCCACCCCGATCTGGCTGTCTTTGGGACTGAGTGCGATGACGCTCTCTGTGAAGCCGGGAGAGACGGTCGTGGGGACATAGCACGCCGCTCCGGCCTTGACCGTTTCGGGGTCGCTGTCAAAGGCGCTCACGTCCATGGGCGGCGCCAGGTCCATCGTCAGTCCCAGGTGGATGGCGGCTTCTTCCCAGGCCTGCCGGGTATGATAGTAGATGACGCCCAGATCGTCCAGGTGATCTTGCGGTGCAGCGCCCCGAGGGTAGAGGCCCGAGCCGGGCGAAAAGACCAGGTCGCGCTCGAGGGTTTCGGGAGAGTCCTGGGTGATGTCAAAGGGATCGGTCTCCACCGCGACGGGGTCCAGCCCCTGATCGTAGACGACCTGGAACGCCGGAGGCGAGGTGGCGCCGTGGAGCAGTTCGATGTGCAGCACCAGGCCCTCGGCCTCAGGGGCCGTGAGCCGGTAGGAGCCGTCCGGCGGCTGGCTGATCGTGCGGGCCACCACCGTTCCGCCCTGCACGAGGGTGATCGGCAGCTCGACCAGGGGATAGGCGGCGGTGCCCGCATACACCTTGCCTTGCAGCGTCACGGCCTTCTCCGGCGGGATCGTCGGTTCGGGCGTGGGGGTCGTCGTGGGGGTCGGAGAAGCAGCCGGCGTCGGCATGTCGACCGAGAGACTGAACAGGTAGCGACCGCAGACCCCTCCACATTTTTCGACCAGCGCGGAGGCGCTGATCGTGCTCAGCGTATAGTCCGGAGGGGGTTGAAAGGTGAAATCAAAGGACCGTTCGATCCTGTCCCCCCGGACCTCGGCGTGGGTCTCTGCCCCTTCGGGGAACTTGACCTCGTTCCCTCCGGAGAGGCTGGCGCCCATCCGGACGTAGGAGAGCATGCCCTCTCCCACGACGGCGATCATCACGCCCGAGAAGTGGATCGGGCCGCCGCCGTACTGGCCCTGGTAGAGCCCACTGCCGATGGGCTTGACGTTGTCCACGCCCGAGATCGTGTACTGCAAGTAGAGGTCGTTGGGATCGCCATGTGTCTCCGAATAGCTCCCCTCCTGAACGGGCGGGGCGGCGAGGACCCTCTTCGATCCCTGGGGCGGTGATGTGGCCCAGGCCAGTAGCCCGTAGCCGATCAACAATGCAAGCGATAGCGTCCATCTCGCCCAACGGTTCATAGTTTGTGTGTCTGCCTCCTCGATGTGTGGGATGACCTGAACTTCATACTAACATAGGTGGGGCGGAATGACAAGCCTGGTCTGCTGACAATCGGGCTTGACAGCCCGTCAGGGGAGACCTATAATGATGGCAAGGCGCGAGGGCGAATGGGTTCTCGAACAGGAGGGTGCGATGGCGGACGATGTCGGGTACGTAAATACGGGACCGCAGGGCAAGCAGTGCGTGGACTGCAAGAACTATGAGCCTTCAGAGGAGGATCCCGCGGTGGGCAAGTGCGCGGGATTTGACGTACAGGCGACGGCAAGCTGCAATTACTTTGCGGCTGACGACCGGTAGCTGAGGTGCGGCACGCAAGCCGATCTCCGCACCGTGTGCCGCGGGCTTGAGCTTTTCACCAGGCGACGACTGCCATGCGGCAGTCGTCGTTTCTTACCTTGACCACGGGGATGTGTCGCGGGCCCGTGGAGCGTGATGAGGAGGGGGTATGAAGATCACTGACGTCCAGATCACCCCGCCGCTTGGGCGGCGCAGCCGCAACTGGGTGCTGCTGCGGGTCCTGACCGACGAGGGGATCGTGGGGTTGGGAGAGTGGGCGCCCGGCGTGGCGCGCGAGCGGTTCGAGGGGCTCAAGAGGGCCTTGGTCGGGCAGGACCCGCTAAACATCAACCGGCTCCACTACAGCAGCCAGCCGGATCACGGCTTGTGGAGCATGGGTGGTCTCGGGGCGGGGGTCGAGATCGCGCTGTGGGATATCGCGGGTAAGGCGCTCGGCGTGCCCGTTTGGCAGCTCCTGGGTGGCAAGCTGCGCGACCAGGTGCGTGTGTACTGCGACTGCCACGCGGGGGCCTTTTGGACCGCGGAAGAGTACGCCGGGCGGTGGCACGAGGTGCGTGAAAGCGGGCGGCTGGACCCTGCCTACGAGCCCGAGGCCTACGTCAGGGCCGCAAGGGAGGTGGTCGCGGAAGGATTCACGGCCATCAAGTTTGACGTGGATGTCGCCAACCCGTGGAAAGTGGACCCCTATGACCGCTCCATCAGCCGCCGGGAGCACGAGCACATCGTCACCGTGCTGGAGCGGGTGCGGGATGCGATCGGACCCTACGTGGATCTGGCGGCCGACCTGCACGGGTCGTTCAACCTGCCCGATGCGCTGCGCATCTGCAAGGACGTCGAGCACCTGGACCTGCTGTGGCTGGAAGATCCCGTTCGCTGGGAGTGGGGCAACGTGGAGGCGATGCGCAAGCTCTGCATGCAGACCGAGACGCCCATCTGCACGGGCGAGCTCCTCTATGGGGCCAAGGCACACCGCGAACTGGTCGAGAGCGGTGCCTGCGACCTGCTCGAACCGGACATCCCCCGCAGCGGTGGGGCGATCGAGATCCGGCGCATCGCCGAGCTGGCCGAGATGCACTACATGTCGATCGCACCCCACAACATGACCAGCCCGATCACGGCCATCGCCTCCGCCCACATTTGCTCGACGATCCCCAACTTTCTGGCACTCGAGTACCACTCGCACAATATCCCCCTGTGGAGCGAGATGCTCGACCTCAAGGACCCGATCCAGCAGGGGTTCATCGCCGTGCCCAATGTGCCGGGCCTGGGCATCGCCCTGGACGAGCAGGCCATCGCCGCACACCTGCCCGAAAGCAAGCCGATGTGGGCTTGAGCGCGGGCAGGTGGGCCGTACTTGTCGGTATCTGGCGCCTTCTTTTGCCAGAGTGCTGCGCAAAGACCACAGAGCTTGAAGCGTTTCTCTCGGTGTTCTCGGTGCCCTTTGCGCAGCATCCTGGAGCGCAGTGAAAGGACTGTGGCAAGGAAGCTTCCGTCATCCTCATCAACACTCGGGTAGGAGGAAAACCACGTGTCAGACAAAGAGAATGAACTCTCGGTGCTCGAACTACAAGCGCGCTGGGACAAGATCCGGATCGCCAACCTGTACGACACCCTGGACAAGCTGGGCTACCCAGACCAATGCCTTGACCTGGGGATCAGGCCTCTGTTTCCCGGGCAGCACCTCGCCGGGAGGGCCGTCACGTGCAACGGCGTGCGCGATCCGCGCACGCGCGAGGAGGTGCGGGCTGCCGAAGAGGGGTCCTCCTCCTTCAAGGCCTTTGGCGAGATGCTCCACCCGGGCTGCGTGGTCGTGGTCAGCGGAGGGGGCGAGCCCCTGACCGGCAAGTTTGGCGAGATGACGAGCTGGAGCCTCAAGCAGCGGGGGGCCAAGGGCTTGGTCATCGACGGCATGATCCGCGACCTGTTGGGCCTGCAGGCCATCCCCGACTATACGGTGTGCGCGCGGGGCACCTCGCCCATCGAGTCCGCCGGGCGGTGGCGGATCCAGGCTTCCAACGTGCCGCTCGCCATGCCCGGCACCCTGACCAGCCAGGTCCGCGTGGACCCAGGGGACTGGATCGTCGGCGGGCCAGACGGGGTGATCGTCGTCCCGCAGGCGATCGCTATGGAAGCGCTGGTCGAGGCTGAGGACATCGAGCGCCGAGAGCAGGGCATGCGCGAGGACCTCGCCGCCGGGATGTCCTTCAAGGATGCCTTTGCCAAGTGGGAGCGCGCCTGAGCGGGATCCCTGAGGGTTCGATCGGTGATACGTGCTGGCAGTGAAACCCTGTAACGGGATTACGCGTATAGGGGGTAGCCTGTTCAGCACTACGATCGAACGGCGGACGGACCAGGGGGGCGCGACGCGTCAGCCGCTGAGGTTGGGCAGCGTGCACTCTGCCTCGCCCAGTTGCGAGCCGACAAAGTCGCTGTGCCCGCAGCAAAACGCCTCCGTGGGGAGCGCTCGTTTGCCGGCCAACTGGATCTCGTGCAGGACGAGGATCCCCTGCCCGGTGGCGACGGCGGTACGCCCGTCGGGGAGATCGACGACCTGCCCCGGCAGTTCCGTGCCCTTCCATTCCGGGTAGAGACCGGCGCGCGAGATCTTGAGCAGTTGACCCCGGTAGTGAGTGTACGCGCCGGGCCAGGGGGTGTAGGCGCGGACCATGCGCTCGATGTGCGCGGCAGGCTGCTGCCAATCGATGAGCCCGTCCTCCTTGCGCAGGCGCGGGGCCAGGGTGACGCCCTCCTTGGGCTGTGGGCGCGGCGTGATCAGGCCCGAGAGCCAGTGGGGCAGCACTTCGGTCAGCAGCTCCGCTCCCAGGTGAGACAGGCGCTCGCCCAGCGATTCCGCCGTATCGTCTGCTCGAACGGCGCAGCGCACCTGGGCGAGGATAGGGCCTGTGTCCAGGCCCTCTTCCGTCTGCATCAGGGTCACGCCGCTTTCTGCGTCGCCGTGCAAAATGGCTGCGTTGATCGGGGCCGCTCCCCGCCAGCGGGGTAGAAGGGAGGCATGCACATTTAGACATCCGTGCGGGGGAAGCGCCAGCACGTCGGGCGGAACAAGGAGCCCGATCGCCGCCGTCACGTACGCGTCGGCTCCGATCTCGCGCAGTCGCTCCAGCGCCTCGGGCGTTTTCAAGGTCGGGGGCTGCCAGACCGGCAGCCCGAGCGCCATCGCGGCGCGCTTGACCGGGGAATAGCTCACTTGACGCCCTCGCCCGCGCCCGCGATCCGGTTGGGTGATGACCGTGACCACCTGGTGGTGCGCATGCAGGGCCTCCAGGCTTGGAAGGCCGAACTCGGGAGTGCCCATAAAGACCACACGGGCCATTCTACCCCTCCTTTGCTGGCGAACGGACACCTGATCTCGACCTGCGATTGTACCATGCTTTGTCGGCATGGACAAAAGGTTGACAATTCAGGATGATGATGATACAATGAAAACTGTATTTGATCCCTACCGTTCTGCTATCCACTCTACGAACTGTACACGAGGAGGCACAAATGGAAGAAAATCAGGTTCCAGGCACCATGGACGACATCACCGATGACGACAAGCTGTGGTCGCTGCTAGGCTGGATCATCTGGATCATTGCCTTGGTCGCCATCTTGATGGAGGACAAGAAGGCACGGCCGTTCATCAAGTACAACGCCGTCATGTCCTTGGCCTTGGGGGTTGCGCTGACGGTGGTCGTGGGGGTCACCGCACCGTTCACGTGCGGCATCACCACGCTGGCGTTCATTTACCCCATCTACCTGGGCATCAAGTCTTACCAGGGCCAGTGGGTCACCGTTCCCTGGCTGACCGACTTTGTCAAGAATCAGGGATGGGCGTGGGCTCCCTAGCTCAGGCGCGTCCAACCCGCAGGTAGTGCGGTCGCGAGCCCTTCATCCCTCCTGGGTGAGGGGCTCTGTGCTTGGATGATGCAGACGATCGGCCTCTACGTCCACATTCCCTTCTGCCGGGCCAAGTGCGCCTACTGCGATTTCAACTCCTACGCAGGACGCGAGGCGCTCTACACGTCCTACCTGGCAGCGCTGCGACAGGAGACGATCCTGGTCCAAGGCCTCTTGGCTGAGGGAGAGGGCGCGCGCGCAGCGGCGGACCGTGCCCCCTTTCCCAGGGCAGCGACCCTGTACGTCGGCGGGGGGACGCCTACCGCGCTGCCCGCGTCTGACCTGGCGGCGCTCGTGGTGGAGGCGCGAGAGGCATTCTCGCTTTCCGACGATGCCGAGGTCACCGTCGAGGCCAATCCGGGCACGGTGGACCGTGGGGGCTTGCGGGCTCTGCTCGGGTCGGGCGTCAACCGCCTCAGCCTGGGCGTGCAGAGCTTTGATGACCGGCTGCTGCGCCTCTTGGGTCGGATCCACACCGCCCGGGAGGCGCGGACGGCGGCGAACGATGCGCGCCAGGCCGGGTTCGAGAACCTGAGCCTCGACCTGATGCTCGGGCTGCCCCGGCAAACGATGGAGAGCTGGCAGGAGAGCGTGTGGCGCGCGCTGGAGCTCGGGCCGGGGCACCTGTCGCTGTACGCGCTTGCCGTCGAGGAGGGCACGCCGCTCGCGGCGCGCATCGAGGCGGGCCATCTCCCTCCCCCCGACGATGACCTGGCTGCCGACATGTACGAGTGGGCCGAGGACACGCTGGCGCGCGCCGGGTACGTGCATTACGAGATCTCCAACTGGGCGCTGCCGGGGCATGCCTGTCGCCACAACCTGACCTACTGGCGCAACGAGCCCTACCTTGGCCTGGGAGCGGGTGCTCACTCCTGGTGGAACGGCAGGCGGTGGGCCAATCACCCCGCGCCCGAGGCCTACGTGGCCTCTTTACAGGCCGGTCGTCCCCCCGAGGCCGAGGGGGAAGCGATCGATCGCCGGCTGGAATTGGGCGAGACGATGATGATGGGCCTGCGGCTCCTCGAGGAGGGGGTGTCTTTTGCGCGCTTCCAGCGGCGGTTCGGCGTGCCAATGGACGATGTCTACGCTGCCGAGACCGCAGACCTGGTCGAGCGCGGCCTCCTGGAGCGCACGACGGATCGCGTTCGCTTGACGCGGCGCGGGCACCTGTTGGGCAACCAGGTCTTTGTCCGTTTCCTCGGATCGGATCCCGCACCCTGAGCAGCGCGCGCCTATGGTGGCTTGGCTATGTGCACTAGGTCACGCAACTGCCCGACCACGCGATAGCCGCCAAACCTTGCCTGTAGGACGATCGTGGAAAAGATCAAGACTGGCAGGAGGAGACCACCGCACGGGTCAGGAGTGACGGCTGGGATTATCGGTTGAAAGACCCACAACCTCCGCGATGCCCAGCAAACGATCATCGGCGCAGATAAAGGTAAGCGGAGGTTGGCCTGCCTGGACGAGCTGGCTGTTCGCGAGCCACGCAGTTGCCAAGTGCACGGCATCGTAGGCCCGCAAAGGGTGCTCACCAGCCAATGCTCAAGCCGCGTCGATGACCCCTGGGGTCACATCCAAGATGTTGTACCGATACACGACATCGTGATCAAACGCTACCAGGACCCTTGCGTGCTCCTCTGACGACAGGAATTGCTCACGCCTCCGTCGCGCAAAGGCACAGGTCGCTTCCACCACGGTCAGATGCGATGTGAACGCAGAAGGCGTCTCGCTATAGTCCAAGAGCTCCTGCACCCACTCGCTTCCAGGTTCGGCAACATATCGCTTCACGAGTGCACTGGTGTCAAGATAGACGACACTCACCACTCACCCCGGTCCTCGACGATGATCTCTGAGAGCAGTTTGCCCGGCGCTCGACCGAGTCCCTCGGCCAGGGCACGGCGCTCTTTTTCCGGGACAGGATCGGGAGGTGTCGCGGTTCGTTCGGGCAGGCGCATGAGCCCCGCGGCAACCAGGATGCGAATGGCTTCCTGACCAGGGTCGCCGTTTGGCTCATCCGCCAGGATCCGGATACGCACGGTCTGGTGGTCGTGCAGGTCCAGGGGATCCAACGGACGCAACACACCATCTTCGTATACAACAGTGACGACCTTGCCCATCGCTCACCTCATCAGCCTCTAGCGGCATAGCCGCCAACGACAGCGTCATTGTGGCTGGCAATCACTCACGACGGATTCTCCTTACTGAGGATATTATACCACAGCAGTGTGGACAATGAAAAGGTTGAGTCCCACCCCTGTTTGTGGTATCATAGGTGCAGTACCCTAGCCCGTGTCAGGCGATTCGATAGGAATGGCAGGACCCGATGAGCGGACGCCAAGTAATCGCAGACCGATTCGAGATCGCTGACCCCGAGCGCGACCTGCTCGGCCGGGGTGGCGTGGGCGATGTGTACCGGGCGAGGGACACCCAGACCGGAGCGCTGGTGGCGATCAAAGCCCTCAGGCCGGAGGTCGTCACCGGCGCACCCGACGCCGTGGCCCGCTTCATCCGCGAAGGAGAGGCCCTGCGAGAGCTGGACCACCACAACATCGTGAAGCTGGTCGATGCTGTCGAAGAAGGTGGGCGGCACTACCTGGTGGGTAACGGTTGGTGTCGATAGCAGCGGTATCTTGCGGGTTCTCGTGCACACGTTCAGGCAAATCGACCCGGATCTATGCGAGATCCGCATCATCTCAGCGCGCAAAGCAACGGGTAGAGAAGAGCGACAATACGGAGAAGGAATCGGATGAACAACGAATACGACTTTTCGAGAGGAGAGCAGGGCAAATTCTACCACCCTGATGCCATGTTCAGCTTTCCAATCTACCTCGAGCCAGATGTGGGCGACTTTATGAGCCGATTGGCCGATGAGCAAGACGTGGACATCCAGCATCTAGTCAACGAATGGCTTAGGGTAAACATCACACTGGTACAAAGCGTACAGCAGCGGGACTAGTCGAGCTGCATAGAGACTCTGCCGTTTCTGCTGTCTACTGCAGGATGAGTGGCAGTATTCCTCCTTCCCCCCTCGATAGACCGGCCTGTCCCGGTCTGATGCGGACTCCTGGTACTTGGGCCGTTCGAGGTCAGGCTGAGAGACAGTTCCACGACTGTGATGGCACCCCGGTTAGGACCAGGTCAGTTGCCTGGACAGGCACAAAGGAGGCGCATGCGCCTGAAAGAGCTCTTGATGGATCTTGAAGACTATCGCCTGGCTGGCGACCCGTCGGTCGAAATCGCCGGCGTGGCCGAGGATTCGCGCCGCGTCGAGGATGGGTATCTCTTTGTGGCCGTCGTCGGCGGGCAGACCGACGGGCATCGCTACATCCCCCAGGCGCTCGAACGGGGCGCGGCGGCGGTGGTCGGTGAACGTCTCCCCGAAATGCAGATCCCGGGGAGCGTGCCCTACGTGCAGGTCGCCGAGGGTCGCGCCGCTCTGGCCCACCTGGCTGCCCGGTGGTATGGGAACCCCGGGCGCGAGATGACCGTCGTCGGGGTGACGGGCACGGATGGCAAGACGACCACGGTGAACCTGATCCAGGCCATCGTGGACGCCGCCGGGCGCAAGACGGGCATGGTCAGCACGGTCAACGCCCTGATCGGGGACCGCTACCAGGATACCGGCCTCCACGTGACCACCCCCGAAGCCCTGGTTGTCCAGGACCTCCTGGCCCAAATGGCAGGGGCGGGCACCGAGGTCGCCATCCTGGAGGCCACCTCGCACGGGCTGGCCCAGCACCGGGTCACCGGCGCCGAGTTTGACGTGGCGGTGGTCACCAACGTGACCCACGAACACCTCGACTATCACGGCTCGTGGGAGCAGTACCTGGCGGACAAGGCGCGCCTCTTTCGCGCCCTTTCCACCTCGTGGCGCAAACCGGGCGTGCCCAAGGTGTCTGTGCTGAACGCGGATGATGCTTCTTACCCGCATCTGCGCGCGATCCCTGCCGACCTCCAGGTGAGCTATGCCCTCGACGCGGAGGCCGACGTGATGGCGGTGGACATCCGGATAGCGGATGGGGGTGCGACGTTCACCGTCCGCGCGCCCCAGGGGCCGTTCGAGGTGCGCACCCCCTTGATCGAGCGCTACAACGCCTACAACATCCTGGCGGCGGTCTCTGCCGGGTTGGCGCTGGGCGTGCCGGTCGATGCGATCCAGCGAGGGGTTGCCGCGTTCAAGGGCGTGGTCGGGCGCATGGAGCGGATTGACGAGGGGGGGGATTTCGCGGCGATCGTTGATTTCGCGCACACGCCCAATTCCCTGCAGCGTGTGTTGGAGACCCTCCGCGTGCAGACCTCCGGTCGGGTGATCGTCGTGTTCGGCTGTGCCGGCCTGCGCGACGTGTACAAGCGCGAGATGATGGGCCGGGTGGCCGGGCAGCTTGCCGATCTGACCGTGATCACCGCCGAGGACCCCCGCACGGAAGACCTGGATGCGATCATTGACCAGATCGCCCGGGGATGTGAGGAGGCCGGCGCGCAGGAGGGGCGGGACTATATCCGGGTCCCCGATCGCGCCGAAGCGATCGCCCGTGCCGTCGCCCTGGCCCAGCCAGGCGACACGGTAGTCGCTGCGGGCAAGGGACACGAGCGGTCCATGTGCTTTGGCACGACAGAGTACCCGTGGAGCGATCACCAGGCGATGCGGGCCGCGCTGCTGGAGCGGCTGGGCCGTCCGGGAGAGGTCACTGCCCCACCGCTGCCCACGTCTCGCCCGGGTCGGGCTTCATAGTGGAACTCATAGAGAGGCCTGCGGGCCAGGATCCCGAACGGCTCGATCTCGGATCGGCCTTCTTGTGCCCCAGGTGCGGGCGGCGGGTGCCGGAGACGCGTGTCTACTGCCCGCACTGTGGCGCACGGCAGGAGCGAGGTCCGCCGGACCTCGGGGATGCCTGGTCGTCCGCTCCGTCCGGGTTCGCCCAACTCGGGTACCTGCTTTTGATCGGCACTGGCGCGCTCATCGCCCTGGCGGCGATGGCCTATGGCCTCTGGGCACTGCTCTCTGAGGGTGAGGTCCTCGATCGCGCCATGTCGCTCGCCCTCACGGCGATCGGGCTCTCCCTCCTCCTGGGCAGCGTGCGCGCTTTCCGCCCAGGGCGATGGCGGCTGCCGGCCTTGGCACCGGAGTGGGTGTGGCTGGGCTCGCTGCTGTTGGTCTGGTTCATCGGCATCCTGGCTGGTTCGCTGCTGCCGGGGACGGTCCCCTGGGTCTACCCGGTGCTGATCGTGGTTGGGGCCGGGCTGGCGTCGCTCCTGTTCCTCAGGGCCACCTTGCACGGACTTGAGACGCCCGCGGGGCGCAGCCCTCTGTCCGGCAAATTCCCGCCCCGGCACGTCGTCTTGCTCTCTGTCTCTCTTTCCGCCTCGGTCTCTTCCCTGCTGTCCCTGATCGTGGAAGGGGTTGTCCTGGCGGGGACGGTGATCGTGATGCTGGTCGCGACCCGGCTGCTGGGCGATCAGCTCACTCTTGAGCTGATCGAGCGCGCAGCTCAAGACCCACAGGCCCTCCAAAGCCTGGAACAGGCGTTCGCCAGCTCGCCCGTCGCCCTGGCTGGCCTGGCGTGTCTCGTGGTCTTGGTCGTTCCGATCATCGAGGAGACGTTCAAGGGCCTGCCGCTGCTCTTGTTTGCCCGCTCAGGGGCCCGGGTGACAGAGCGGATGGCGATCTTGCTGGGTGTCGCTGGCGGCATCGGGTTTGCGTTCATCGAGAACGTGGGCTACCTGAGCACGCTGGCCGACAACTGGTGGTTGGTCTTTTGGTTTCGTGCCGCAGCCGCGATCATGCACGGTGCAGCCAGTGGGTTCACCGGCCGGGCCTGGTATCGCGGTCCTCTCCGGGGGGAGTGGGGGAGGATGGCGCTCGACCTCGTCCGGAGTTGGGGTATTCACGGGTTTTGGAACGCGCTCGCCCTGCTCGTGGGTTGGTTTGCTTACCGCGAGGTGATGGAAGGGGTGCTCTTTTGCGTGGCAGTGGGGTTGGTGCCCTTGGCGATCCTCTTCACCGTTATGGCCCGGTGGGGGATCTGGGTCAGCAAAGAGTGATCCGGCGGACGTTTTCCCCAGGCAGCAGATTGTGGTATAATAGAATTGCGTGATAAGATGGCTAGGGGTAGATGTCGACATGAAGTGGTTCAACAAGCTTTCAGTGCTGGTCAGGTCCCTGGCGCGTGGTCCGGGGCCTCAGCGTTACCGGGGGGCCAAGACCGCACCAGGCGACGAGCCCGTGGTCCCTGAGGCCGTGCAAGCGGAGGCCATCGCTGAACGCGCGGATGATCTGGAAGAGGAGCGCGTTGCAGACCTGCTTCAGCGCCGGTTCGTTTCTTCAGAGTTGGACTCTCAGCCAGGCGAAAAAGGAGACTGATCATGGATGAGTTGATGTACAACAGGCTGGTCATCTGTCCCCACTGCGGCAGCGAGGCGCCGGACTACGAGGACTGTGTCCTGTGCGGACGCTCCTTTAGGGACATCGATACCCCGCCGCGCGAGATAGAGGCCGATGAGATCCAAAAGATGATGATGGACGCCAAGCTGCAAGAGATCCAGGTGAAGCGGGGGATGCTGCTGGGCGACACCTGGGACCACGCGGCTTGGCTGGAGCGGCTGAAACTGCTGGCCGAGATCGCCCCCGAACACCCCAAGGTGCACTACTACATCGGTGCCGCGCTGACCGAGATGGGGGAATACCGGCAGGCGATCGTCAGCTTTACCCGCGCCCTGACCCACGATCCGGCGATGGCCGATGCCATCCGCCGGCGCGGGGACTGCCAGTATCTCTTGGTGCCCGTGCTTTCCGACGACGTCCAGGTATACTATGACCGCGCCCTGGCGGACTATGAGGCGGCCCTGGAGCTGGAGCCGGACGTGTATACGTACAATGTCCACGGGTCTGTGATCTCGTCGCTGGGCAGGGTGGAAGAGGCGATCCAGGAATACGACCAGGCCATCGAGGTCGATCCCGATTACTCCGAGACGTACTTTAACAGGGGCTATGCGTACAAGCTCTTGGGGGAGGTGGACAAGGCCGTCGCCGACTTTGAGCGGTTCTTGACGTTCGAGAAGCATTGGAACGAAGAGATGGTCTCCATGGCGCAGAGTCACATCAAGGAGCTGACCCAGTCCGACTAGGGCGGCGCGATCTGCCCATCGAGAGGCTCGCCGACCGGCGCGCCCCGCGTGTAGCGCACTCGACGAGTGCGCTACCGATTTTTACGGACGATGCTCAGGTAGGCCCTGTACTTGGACGGAGGCCGCACGCTGGTCACCCATACGTCATCCACGTACCAGCCGCGCGCGGTCGCTTCGACCGCGTTTCCCCCCCAACGAAAGCGAAACCGCACCCCTGATCCTGCGTAATCCCCGAGCTCGATCTGCACCTGGCGCCAGCCGGCGCTTGACCCGCTCCACGCCACCCTGCCTGCCAGCGGATTGCCGCTGCCGCTGGACACCGTATGGCTGTAACCACCGCTGGCGGCGGTTGCCCCCAGGTCCTGCCAGGGCTTCCCATCGACCGAGATCTCGAGCACGCCACCGTCGCCGGCGCTCGAACCCGCAGATTCCATCTCGTACCAGTGCCAGAAGCTCAGCGTGCTGGTCTCGTCCACCGCGATCTCCCTGGCGGTCGCCAACCTGGCGTCTGTCACCTGCGGGTCGGAGGGCATGTGCCAGGCGTAGGTCCCGCCGTGAATCAGCCGGTCGCTGAGCGCCCACTGGGCTGTGCCGGTGACGGTCTCCACGTTCCACTGCCCTGAGCCATCCTCCATCGTGTCGCGGAACAGGGCGACCTGGTTGACAGTGGTAAACGTCTGCGATGCGGACACGGTACTGCCGCAGCCATTTCCGGCAATGACCCGCCAGTGATAGGATCTGTCCCTGGCGAGGTCGAATGGGAGGGCGAATACCGTGCTTCGGGTCGTTTGATCCACGAGTGGATGGGCGAACGTGTCGCTGCCGGAGACCTGGACGCGGTACGATCGGGCACCGGGCAGGGCCTGCCACGCGAACAGCGGGCGCGTGGCAACGTGGGTGACGCCGTCCGTGGGCTCGATGAGCGTTACGGTGCCCGTAGGGGCGACCGCGTCCACGGCCAGGGCGACGGTCACCGCGCGCGTGCGTGCCCCTGTGCCGGTGACGGCGATCGTGTACCATCCCACGGGCGTCGAATCGCCGGTCGTCACGCTGAGCTGGGCGTCAAAGCTCGGCACACCCCCCGTGGGGGACAGCGCCGGATGGATGTCGGGGGAGGGAACGCTGTGGGACAGGGACACGGTCCCCGCGTAGCCGTGCAGCCCGGTCACGTGGACCGTGTAGCTGATCGCGCTCGCGCCGCAGGCCTGGGCCTCAGATGGAGAGGCCCCCAGGGCGAAATCCGGCTCGTCCCTCGCGTTATACACCACCAGCCCAAAGTCCTGGTCGGTGCCGTCGGTGTTGCCCGGCACGCCATCTCCGGCGATGGTGTAGGCGATAACGCGCACGGTAAACGGGCCGCTCGTCCCGGCGGGCAGGAAAACGCTTTCCACGTTATTCACGGAATCGGCCACCCCGCCGCCGGCGGAAGTGGCTCCGGAGAACACGTTGCCCTTGTAGGTCTGCCCACCCACGACGACCTCCAGGTCCAGGTCGTTGACCCAGGCCGCGGCAACCGGTGTGCCGGGCGCATCGGTCCAGGCAAGGGTCACGCGGAAGGGCCGGGAAGGATCGTCCACCCGGCCGCTCCTCTCGTAGACCTGACCGCTGTCGCCCAGCAGGACGCTCTGATCGACGAGCATGCGCGGCGCGCCGTCAAAGGCCATGCCCAGGTGGACGAGCCCCCACCCCTGGGCGTTGGAGGGCAGCTTGCCGCCCGCGCCCGCGCCGCTGAGGTAGCGCGTGCTGTTGGCGAGAGTTGCCTTGAGCAGTGCCGGGCTGGGAGCGCTGACGCTCACTCCCCCGATACCCTGGGTCAGGTAGTGGCGGATCAGGGACAGCGCGCCGGCAACGGCAGGCGCCGAGTGGCTTGTGCCCGAAGACCAGGTGTAGAGGCTTTGCCCAACGGGCCAGTACAGCGCGCAGACGCCGCTTCCATCATATTCGAGGTCCTGGGAAGCCGCGCCCTGCACGTGCGTGCCTGGGGCCACGATGTCTGGCTTGATGCGCCCGTCTTGGGTCGGACCACGGCTGGAAAAGGCCGCCATCTCGTTCGCGTTGTCTGCTTCTGTGTTGGGCGTGCCGCAGCCATCGGCGTCTGACGGCGAGCCACCGGTCGAGCGCACATTCTCCGACGCGCCGACGGTGATCACGTTCTTGGCCGTGCCCGGAGACCAAATCGTCCGCGAGCCCATTTCTCCATCGTTGCCTGCGGCAAAGACGTGGGTCATTTCCTGGTTTCCGGGTACTGTCGGATCCGCATCGCGGGTCAGCGCATCGAACGCCTGGGCATCCGCGGTGTAGCGCGCTGTGACCGATAGGCCCCAACTGTGACTGGTAATGCGTGCGCCTCTCCGGTAGGAGCCCCGGATCAGATCGCTCCAGGAGTCCCAGTAATCCCAGTCTCCCTG
>JADHXD010000007.1 GCA_016783145.1 Anaerolineae bacterium | reverse complement strand
GAAAGCGACGACGCGCCCCTCCTCCGTGGCGACGCACGGCTGCCAATCGTGCTCCCAGGTATGGGCCACGATGCCCTGGAATGCGTCCAACAGCGGAGAGGCCCACCCCACCTCGTGGGCGCCGGTCTCGACCGTCCCCGTGGCCCGGTAGACGATCTCTTTGGCCAAGAGGGGGCTAACCCCGCGGATCCCGTTCACCAGGGCTCGCCAGGCCGGGCGATTCCCCTCGGCACCGTCGAGCAGCTCGCGCAGGCGCAGCTCGGTGACGTCCGTGGGATCGAGCTTGTCCTGTGGGGGAGGGGGTACGTACAGGTCGCCGGGCAGGATGGGCCGCACACGGCTCAGGCGGAGGCCGACGCGCTTGACCGCATCCAGCACCGTGCCGTCCTCCTCGCACAAGATCACGTTCGAGTGCCGGCCCATGGCCTCGACGATGAGGGTGAACGTGCCCTCTGCGCTTTCCACTTCGATGCGCAGGATGCGCTCAAAGGGAGGTTGGCGCACGGAGACGACGTGCCCGTCGCGCACGTACTTGCGCAGCAAGAGGAGCAGTGGGGTGGGTGTCTCCACGCCGCGGCGCAGCTTGACGCCTGTCAGGTGAACGCGCGCACGTTGAGCGTCCGCGGACGCGATCAGGTACTGCCGCTCCTGACGCGCATAGATCTCGAACCCGACCGTCAGGTCATCCACCTGGACGACCTGCTGGACGCGCCCGCCGCTCAAGAGGAGCCGGCACTCGTCGGCGACGGCGGCAGCGGTCGGGGCATCATAGTACATGGGTCTCTCTCTATCAGGTGGCTCCCGTGCTCTGGACGATGCGTTTCACCGTGGCTATGATAGCATAGATCAGAGACGCGGGCAACCGCGTCTCTGAAATGAGCTCAACTGCCTGGCTGGACCCTGGCCAGCAAACTGAGCAGCACGCGCAGCAAACTGCTGGCGGGAATGTCCACTGCCTGCGCAAGGTCGCTGCCGGATGGACGCACCTGGGATGCAGACCGTCTTGCCTTGCTGCTGACCTCTCGGCGACGACCCGCGTCCCGACCGTACAGCCGGTACATCAGCGGATCGGCATCTGGAAAGGCATACTGAGCGACCTGGCGTTCCAGGTCGCTGACTTGCTCGCCGTAGAGGCGCTCGATGGCCTCCGGATCGGATTCGAGCTGGTGTGCCAGTTGATCCAGGATCTCTTCGATCTGCCTGTAAACGTCCTCTTCAGAACGCCTGCCACGCTCATAGCGCAGCACCTCCTGCAGGTTGCTCTGGTTCGAAGGGGTGGCGCTCTCCAACGGGCTCGGTATCGGCCGGATCTGCTCGATCGACCGTTCCATCGGCAGTGACTGGTCAACAGGTTGCGTATACGCCTTTTGCTCGGGCTCGCGCGCTGCATCCTGCCAGATCAACCAGGCACCACTTCCGAGCAAGCTCAGGGCAACCGAACCGGAAAGCGATGGATCAGAGATCAAACCGGGGTTCATATAGCTGGCCTTGACAAAGTAGTCCCAGCTTGCCCGCAACATGGGCGGCGTCTCGATCGGACCCGCGTCGCCAAGTCGCTCCCGAATGGCGTCGAGACCGGGTCCCGCACTTTCCGGATCCGATTCCGCCCGTGCGAGCAGCGCCCACCCGAGCGCGAGCACGTCCGGGTGAGGGCCAACCAGGCTGTACAGGTTGTTGAACACGGTCTCCATGGTCTCGGGATTGATCCGTGTTCGGCGCAGATAGAGATGAGCACCATAGATGCCGAGCATCGGGTTCCCAAACTTGCTCCATAGCATCTCGCTCCGTTCGCTGCCCGGTACCCCCGTTCCCCTTTCGAGTGCCTTCAGGGCCACTTCGGTCAGGTAGAGGTCGCGGCGATCGGGATCAAAGCCCTCTCCGGACCTGGACATCAGCAAGGACATACGGGAAAGGTCCGCACGGCGCTCCTTTGGCTGGTAGCCATACGTCCGAGCGAGCAGAAAGACCTGGGTCTGCCAGCCCTGGCAGGTGTACACCACCTGGCGAAGGACCTGTCCGCGCCCCGTCGCAAGCTGCAGGATGTAGGGCCCCGGGTCGACTTGAATGTGGATCGCCGCCCACATGGCTTCCGGTTGATGCTCGCCCATCTCGTCAAGGTCGACGAGCAGACGGCCCTCTACGTCGTGGAGGGTCAGTCCCTTCGAGGGATCGAGCGGCTCGGTGGCATCTGGGTCACGCACAAAGAGGAACAGGGTGCTCCCGCCTTGATGACCGGGCATCGGCTGAGGCTCCGACTGACTTGTCGCGCGGGCAGGATCGCTTTGGTGTTTGCGGCTGGTGCTCGCACGGGATATGGGGGCTGTCGCAGCGATCGGGAGCGTCTCATCGAGCGTGACTTCCTTGCGATCGCCGGGATTCGCCAGGAGGACGAGCTTTTCTCTTACCTCGTTTCCCGCGCGGAACTGCACCATGTAGGCTCCGGGATCGACTTCCAATTCCACCCGTCCCATGGTATGCTCGAGGCGAACCGGGTCCATATTGCCATCCAGAACGGTGATCTCGACGTGCTCATCTCCGGCATCACAGGTCAGGTACGCTCGCCGCTCAGAGTTTGACATGGGAATCCTCCTCGTCGATCACCTTTGCGGTCCTGGGCACGAGCGTCCCGTTTTCCTTGACCTGAAAAACATAGATCTTGCCCGGTATCAGGTCGATCTCCCATCGACCGCCATCCAGTTCTCGGGGCACAGCGTCCACGGGGGTCATGTCCTTTCCGTAGGACACGCTGAACTCCTCTGCCGGGGCAGCCAGTTCGACCGTCACCGTTACGGTAGGTGGATCAAACCCCTCGCAGAGCACAAAGTCATCCGGCAGCAGCACGTGCGGCTGCTGATCGGTGCCCGCAGCGCGTAGGGCCGCAACCCTTCGCTTGACATAGTCCTTGAGGCTTTCACCCGTCACCTGGCCTTCCTGGTTCGCGGCTTGCCCGGACAGCCCCTCAAGGAGAGCGTGCGTGAAAACGCCAGCAACCTTGCCATCGAACGGCTTCTCTCTTGCCTTTCGCCCGAACCCAGTCGCATAGACGTACAGGCTTTTCACCACATGCGCTGCCCCAGCGTCGACCTGGCGCTTGAGAGGAAAGAACGCCTCCGGCAGCTCCCAGTCATGGTCTCGACAGCAGTCCATCATCAGCACGACCTCGTCAAAGAGGGCGGCCTCGCGAAAGTAGTCGGCATACGTGCGTCCGGCCAGGTATTTGACTGCCAGGGCCGAGGTGGACGGTGTCAGCAGCCCTGCGTCGTCGATACCGGGCCCAATGCCGTGCCCGGCCAAGTAGATATACAGTCGCCGCCCGATGCGCTCGTCCAGGTCGGGCGACTTGGCCCGAATCAGATCGATGAACCAATCCACCAGCGTTTCCAGTCGGGGCACAGTGGCGCCCGCTTTCGAGTAGAACGTCTTGACGTTCTCGCTCGGCAGGTTGCCCCCCTTTGCCGAGCGCAGCCACCGAGCAAACGACTTTGCATCATCCTTGGCACCATCCAAGGGGTTGAGGTCCCTGTAGTGGTTGATCCCCACGACGATGGCATAGTCTTCTATGCGTTTTTCAGGCATATTAGAACCCCTCCCGAAGCAGATGCGCGACGCTGTCCCGCGTAGGCTGATCCTCATCGTCAAAGGCGCCGTGTGTGGCAGCCGTGCAACGCTTGCCGGGCCCTAGACCCTCCGCCTTGCCAGACCAGACGCGCATCTCGGGCTTGATATAGTCGAGCACGTCCACGATGTCCGGACGGTCATAGGGTCCCTCTGCGCCAAAGTATCGTTCCATCCCGACGAGGGGCATATCGATCTCTTCTTCCTCAAACAGCCCGGAAACAAGGTAGAGGAGCGATCCCCGGTATATGACCGGCACTTCCCAGTAGCTCCGCTCGATCTCGTCCGACAACCCAAAGACGCGTATGTTGCTGACGCGTCGCTCAAAGAGTTCGAGCCGCTCTTGCAGATACTTGAAGGAGCAAGCCGCCGCCAGGTACACGACGTCGAAGCGCGCCTCAGCGGGCAGCACCTTGTCCGCTTCCTCCAGGAATTCTCCGATATAGATCGCTCCCGTGCTGTGTCCTACCAACGTGATGCGCTGCCCGTCATGCCAAGAACCGGCCAAGCCCTGAGCAAGGGCTGTGCCCCCGTGCTTGGTTAGGTCTCCCCCAAAGGCATGGAGGGTGTCGTTCTTGATCAGCTTCCACACCAAAGCGCCCGCATTGTCCAGATACAGTGTGCGCAGGACCTCTTCGACGATCGTCGTGTAGAGGCCGTGGTCCCGCCCGGTGCTGTATCGCTGTAGTACCGCCTTGAGGATCTTGAGACCGTAGGTCACGAGCGCCAGGACCATCTGGCTGCTGCGCTCGGAAGGGTCGGGCGTCTGCTCGGCAATCTCTTTCAGGATCGATGCAGACATGAGCGTCTGCGTTGAGCCCCGGACCGGACTGCCGCCGCGCGTCTTGAGGTCCTCGTCCACCTCATCCGGCTTGCGCAGCCCATTGGCGATGAGAGTCGCCTCTCTCCTGAGCACCAGGTCCTTTTTGAACTCGTTGTCGATCTGGTCTTCCTGCTCCTTGCTCAAGGCCAGATCCTCCGCGGGCGCCAATGTGGATTCGCGCTCGTCCAGGAACGCCTCGAGAGAGTCCAGGTTCCTGGGCATGTTTTTCATGGACGTGAGCTCGAGAGGCTGGCCACGATCGCCCACAGTTTCGACGAGCTTGCCCAGTGCGAACTGGGCCACACGGCGTACCAGTCGCTTGAACGCCTCTTCCTTGCCGATCTCACTCAGGTTGTTTCGAAGGGTCTGAAGAAGCCCGGAATTCCAGATCACAAAGACCGGGTAGGCTTCTCCCGCACGGTAGGTGTCAAAGACCCTCTCTGCGATTGGGTGGGCGGCCTCGCGCGACACCAGGCCGCCGTGAAAGTGGATCACCAGATTGTCGCGGTCGGGGTGACCAGAGAGAGCGGCCAAGAGATCGTCAAGATCGGCCGCTGTCGTTTCGGCAAACATCCCATTCTCAAGATCCAGGTAGTGTTCTTTGGCGAGTTTCTCCATCTCAATCCTCCTGACCAGCATGGGTGCGTGTCACGTAGGTCCCACCATGCAGCGTGTCTCCATCGTGGGATTGGCGACTTGAGCAACACAACAGAACAGCCGACCACCTACCAGGACTCTCCCAGGTCAGTGCTCGGCTCTCGCTTTCACGCCATCCTCCTCCGCTGACGACGGCTGCGACGATGACATAGCGCTACACTATGTACTCATTCTACCACAGGTCGGAGAGGTAACCAATTTGAGCAGGCCACCCAGACGGTGACACACGGGCGGGCACTGCTCACAAAGCCAGGAAGCTCAGCCCGGCAAACGCCTCCTGCATCAGGCCCAGCCACGGCTCCGGGTGCAGAAAGACGTACCCGACGAGCCACAGGGCGAGCAGGGCAAATCCCAGGCCGATCATCGCCTCGAGCCGCCTTTCGCTCAGACCGGGCGCAGGCGGGCCCAGGCAGGCCCGCGCGCCAGCCAGGGTTCCTACGCAGACCCCAACTCCGGCGAGGATGAGCGTCCAACCCATCCGTGGGTCCGCAGCCAGCAGGTCCAGGATCAGCGGCCAACGGCCTGCTGCGCCTGGCGTGAGGGGAAACGCGGCCAATGAGAGCAAGCCGATGATCAGCGTCAGCGTGGCCACGGGTCGACGGCGCAGCAGGCCGCCGCTGTCGGCGATCTCGGCTTTCTCACCCGCCGCCTTGAGCACGATCGTTAATCCCGTTCCGACAAGGGTGAGGCTGAACGCGCGCCAGATCACCATCTGTATGGCCTGCTCCGCCCCACGCGCCGTGCCTTGCCCCAGGGCGACCAGGCCCGCGCCCCAATCGACCAGCGTCGCATATCCGACCAGGTACTCCCAGCGGCGCTGCCCCATCGCAGCCAGCCCGCCAAGGGCTACCGTGGCGATCCCCATCCAGCGACAGGCGTCGAACAATAACCGATCTTCCAGCAGCGGAGGATGGGCTTGGCCAAGCGAGAACAGTATCTGGAACACCAGCGGCGAAAACGCAGAGAGGACAAAAGCGGGCACCATCGGCGCGGCGTGCGCGATCATCGCCACCAACTGGCCGTGAAAGGGGACGACCATCAGCAGGATGCCAAACCCGATCGTCATCAGGATCGTCGCCGTGTACAGCGCGCCTGGGGCGGCGTCCGGTTCGAGATAGCGTGGCAAGATCAACAGCGGCATCACTGCCAGCGAGGTCAGGGCGAGGAAGCGCAGCGCGCCCACCGTTCCCTCGGGTCGACCGCCGGCGAGCACAAAAACGGACAGGTTTGCGGCCAACCAGAGAAACAAGACCGAATAGATGTACTGCTGCGCAGTGACGGCCAAGACCAGGATCGCCACGACGCCCATCCCAAAGGGATAGAAGGACCACCCCTGCGAAGCGGGCAGCGCCAGCAGAAAGGACATGCCGGCGGTGAAAAGGATGAACGCCACCAGGGCCCCGGTGGCACGGGTCACCGCCCACTCTCGGCCCCACAGCACGAACGGGCGATCGAGCACCCAGACACGCCCCAGGAACGAGGGCGGCTCCTCTGAGAGCTGGTGCAGGCAGATCCACCCCAGGGCCAGGCATCCCCCTGCCGCGATCACCCCTGCCACAAGCGGCCAGCGATGAACGAAGTAGCAGATCGCGGCTACCGTCAAGGCAGCCAGAAAGAGAAAGAGAGGGCCGGGCAGCGGCGGCCAGGTCGGGCTCACAGCACCTCCCCCGTCAGATCGCGGACGATGGCCAAATAAGAGATCGCCAATCCCATCAGCAGGTTGAGGGCAGCAAACACGCCGACGCCAGCCAGGCCGGGCGACATGACGTCAAAGTACAGCTCGAACCCAGAAACCAGGGTCAGCAGCCCCATTCCCGCCGATAGAGGCTCAGAGGTCAGGATGAGGATCAGCAGGCCGACCTGCCCCAGCCAGACACACGATGGGGCGAGGTCGGCGGCGATAAAGGGAAGCGGGAACGAGGTAGACACGCCATAGAGCACCATGCCCAGGAGAAGGATGACCAAGAAGCGGAACACCCAGTTTGTCGGGCGAACCGGCCACGGCAGCGGGGGAAGCGGCACCTCTCCTTCTTTGGACGCGATCTCTTGCCGCTCCACGTGAGCCTTGTGTGCTCGTTCGCTTTCCACCCATCGGGCAGCCCAGTAGAGCATCGGGCAGACCATGACGCCCACCAGCAGCTTGATCAGCGCCAGCTCGGGGGTGAGCATCCGCAGGTGAAGCACGCTGACCAGGATGTACTGCACCAGCAGGGCCCACAACCCAAAACGCCAGTCGCGGACGATGGCGATCACCGAGGCCGTGATGATCAGTCCGATCATCGCCGGCTCTCCGGACAGGTTGGATAGCTGTGAAAGCAGGTCCTTCCAGACAGGCATGCTCCCTCTCAACGAGCGATCACGAACAGGAGGATCACCAGGCAGACCAGGGCGACCCAGGCCATGTACCCTGCTCCCTCCACCACCTGGGTGCTGCCCCAAATCAGCGCTCCCACGTAGCGCGAGAGGGTCTCGATCGACCGGTACAGCCACCCAAAACCGAACAAGCGCTCGATCAAGCCTCCCCACCCTTGCGTCAGGTTCAAGACCATGTTCCGAGAGCGGTAGACGACGAGAGCCCCGACCACCGCCAGCAGCAGCGCAGCCCAAACGGGCAGCGTGGGCAGGCCAAGCCAGTTACCCAGGCTGGGCAGCGAGGAGCTTTGGTCTGGCAGTCGTGGGGCGAGCCCCAAGACCACGATCCCAAGCGCCAGGATCGCTCCGGCGCCGTACGCAAGCCCGTCATATACGCGCTCTTTTAGCTCCCACAAGGCGACCGGTGAGCTGCTGGGTGCGGCCTCCTCGGTTTCCTCCTCTGGCACGAGCTCAAGTTCGAGCAGGACCCGCAAAAGAGCGCCGAACAGCAGCAGCTCTGCCGCCACGACGAGGGTCAGGGAGAACCATCGCTGATCCGCAAAGACCGCATGGTAGAGGGCGACGCGAGCCGGGAAGCCGATCGTGAGAGGCAGGCCGGCCAGAGACAAGAGCCCCAGCCCCGCAGGTGCGATCCGCCAAAACGAGCGGGGGTCGAACATCCGCAGGTGCTGGCACTGTGTCCACGAGACGAACAAGACCGACACGCTCAGGATCGCATTCGCGCTGATCAGGGTCTGCCACGGCGCGGGCAGGTTCAGGCCCGCTGCCATCAGGACGCATGCCCCGCCAAACGTGCCCGTGCAGGCGACCAGTTCCGCCGGGTCCCGTGCAGCCCACGCCTTGAGCGCGCTGATGATCATCGCCCAGCCGCCCCAGATGGGCAGCACGATGAGCCAGCGTGCGGCCTGCCCGATGACGTTCCACCCCGCCAGGCGCATCCAGAGATAGCCGCCCAGCAGGGTGGGGACGAGATAGGTCAGCACCTGGGCAAAGCGCTGATCCTTGGCCTGCGCCTCCCTTCCAAAGTCGGTGAGCCAGGTAGGCAGAGGAAAAGGCATCAGGCGGAGGAGGGCAGCCAGGATCAGCACGGAAGACGCGTGGGAGGGCAGGTGGGTCGCAGCCGTGGCCAGGTGAGGCACCGCGCCTCCCCGGTCCACCCAGATGCTGCCATCGGCTTGATGCCACAACAACAGGCCGATTCCCAAAGCGACCGCGCCGCCGAGGCTCAGGATGCCCGTCCATCCCAGTGCATCCGTGCGCTTTCGCGTGTCTCCAAGGGTGTGCAGCAAGCACACGTCGACCAGGACCCAGGCCACGGTCAGCGTCGCCCAGTCCCCGGCAAAGACGAACAGCAGCGCCGAGCCCAATGCTGCCAGCCTCCCGGCCCGTCCATCGGTGCTCTGTCCAAGCGAGGCCAGCGAGGAGGCGAACGACGTGACGACAGCGAGCAAGGCCAGCGTCCACGATGTTTGGCCGGCGACCAGGAAGGGCGGCACGTCCGATCTCCCTGCGCCAGTCAGGAACTGGCCAAAGCTGAGCGGCGCATCTATCTGCGATCGAGTGCCGATGAGAAACCCCAGCCCAAGCGCCAAGACGAGCGCTTCAGCTACCCCCCGGTCCTGGGGTGTGAGGAACCTGTCCAGCACGTGTAAAACCAACGCGCCGACCCAGAGGACCAGCACCGGCCCCATCGGCGTCGAGAACACTCCGTTAGCCATCCGATCCTACCCACGTTCAGGTTGCTTTGCCGCGCAGTGAGCGCACGCTGATTCTACCATAGCCCAACGAAAAGGACAATCCTCTGCTGATCGCTCACATCTTAGCGCGGAGGCAGGGGCGCTCTGCGCACGGCGGGTAGCTGAGCGTGGTCCAGTGCGAGGCATGCCGCGCCGACTACGCCTGCGTCGCTGCCCAGCTCGGCCCTGCGAACGGCGATCCGGTCGACGGGTGCCATCGTGTTGCGGCTCAGCGTCTGGCGAATAACCGGTTCAAAGAGGTCGTATGCCTCCATCACCCCGCCTCCGAGCACGATGACGTCGGGCGCGTAGAGGTTGGTCAGGTTAAAGAGGGCCATCGCGGTCGCTTCGGCGGCGCGCGTCACGGCTGCCTGTGCGATCGGATCGCCAGCTCGCGCCTCGGCGATGACCCCTGCCCCGGTGAGCGGACCGGAAGGCCGTCCAGGCGCGCGCTCGCTCACGGCTGCGACCAGCGCTGGCCCCGAAGCCAGCGATTCCCAACAGCCTCGCATGCCGCAGTAGCACGCGGGGCCGGTGGGGTCGATGCTGTGATGCCCGATCTCGGGATGAGTGCCCTCGATGCCCCGGTAGACCTGTCCGTCGATGATGATCCCTCCACCGATGCCCGTCCCGATCGTGATCATCACGACGACGCGACCCCCTTGTCCCGCGCCCAGCCACACTTCCCCCATCGCTGCTGCATCTGCGTCGTTCTCCAGGACGACCCGCACACCGTACTCGGCCTGCAGTGGTTCGACGATGTTCACCCCGTCCCAGGTCGGCAGGGTGTAGGGGTTGTCGATGGTCCCCCGGATCGGGTCTACCGGCCCGGCACAGCCGATGCCGATCGCTGCCAGGGCACGGCGTGAGCAGCCGGTCTCCGCCATCAGGCGATCCAGGAGGGCGACGATACGCCGCAGTCCATCGTCAAACCCACGCTCGGCCTGGGTGGGCATGGTGGATCGGCCCAGGATGCATCCCGCCGCGGCCACGGTAGCCACGGCGATCTTGGTGCCGCCGATGTCGATGCCGATCGCGATCAGGCCGTCCATGCTTTCCTCCTGAGCCAAGCGGTGCGGGGTCGGGGTCTGTGCGCCGCTTCGTGATGGCTGTGGGCACGCCCCCGACTGTTGCGTCGCGCAGGGAGCGGTGACCAGTAGAGTATTATAGAACGCCTCGGTGAAAAGTCAAGGTGACCTTGCGGGTGATTGACTTCTCATCGCACCTGTACTACAATGCCCCTACCCTCCACTGCGCAAAGGAGCACAAAATGGCAACCTTGCTTCTGGGACTTTTGGCCTCGGGCCTGGTGACCTTGATCCCAGCCACGATCACCATCGCCGTTCTGTGGTGGCTTGATCGTTATGAAAAAGAGCCGTTGTGGTTGCTGGGGATCATGTTCTTCTGGGGAGCCGTGCCCACGATCATCATGTCGCTCCTGGCACAGATCCTCCTCGACGTGCCTGTCACGGCGCTCCTCGGAGATTCGATCCTCACCTCGATGACCAGCGCGGGCCTTGTCGCTCCACTCACCGAAGAGACCTTCAAAGCGCTGATCCTCCTGATCATGTACCTGGTCTATCGCAAAGAGTTCGACGGAGTGACGGATGGCATCCTCTATGGGGCGTTGGTGGGGTTCGGGTTCTCTGTCGTCGAGAACGTGCTCTACTTTATGGGCAGCCTGTTCGAAGGGGGATGGTCTGCATGGGGCACCACCGTGGCGTTTCGCGTGGGCCTCTATCACCTGAACCACTCGCTGTTCGCGGCCTGCGTCGGGGTGGGGTTCGGCCTGGCTCGCAATGCCAGGGAGACCTGGAAGAGGCTGCTCTATCCCTTCCTGGGGTGGTTGGTCGCCGTCACCCTGCACGCCACCCACAACGGCGGGATCGTCCTCTCGGAAACCACGTCTGGACTCTCGTGCTTGATCCTCACCGTGGTCGACTGGATGGGTGCGCTGGGGATGCTGATCCTGATCGTCCTGGCCGTCCAGCGAGAGAGGCGCTGGCTCGCCGAGCTTGACGCCGAGGTGAAGGACGGGTTTATCACCGACGGTGAGCGCCAGGTCGCGATCCACTACAGGATGCGCCTGGCCAGGGGGTGGCGCGTCCTGGGCCGTCACGGCGTCCTGACCTGGTTCCGGTGGAACCGGTTCGTGCAAATGATCGTCGACCTGGGGTACAGAAAACACCAGAAAAGGCGGGCAGGCGAGGATGCCAAGATAGATACCTGGATCGCCGAGCTGCGGCAGCGCATTGTCACGGCCCGCCTCGGGCTGCCACAGATGGAGGAGTAGAGATGAAAATCGCCATTCTGTCAGATGCGCACGACAACATCTGGGTACTGGCGAGCGTACTGGAGAGGATCGCACAGACCGGTGCGGACGCGCTCATCTTTTGCGGAGACCTGTGTGCGCCGTTCACGCTGAAACAGATCGGCGAGGCGTTCAAAGGGCCCGTACACGTGGTCCTGGGTAACAACGATGGCGATCCTCTGTTCCTCGCCAAGATCGCCGCCGGTCTGGACAACGTCTCCTTGCACGGTCCTTTCGCCTACCTGGAGTTTGACGGGCGCAAGGTAGCCCTCAACCACTACCCTCCCATCGCTGAGGATCAGGCCCGATCCGGCCAGTATGACCTGGTCTGTCACGGACACGACCACCAGGCCAGGATCGAACGCATCGGCGGGACGCTGTTGGTCAATCCGGGGGAGGTGATGGGCCGCCTTGGGCAGAGCACGTACGCCCTGTACGATACGGTGACCGGAGAGGCCGAGATCGAGCAGGTCTAGCAGCTTGCTCGAAGGTCCGTGTGTGGCGCCACCTCTCCGTGCCCCCTGCGAACGGCGCGATCAGGATGGGGTCACCAGGAGCCGGGCGACCAGCCCCTGATCGTTCAATCCTCCGGCTCGCCACTGGATCAGATCATCCATCTGTGCCTGTACGTCCATCCTGTGGATCTGCAGCTCGTCACGCCGTTCATACACCTCGATCTGCACCCGATCGTAGACCGCGCATCCTTCCGCCCACACGTCCAGGGCGACGTCGAACCCCATGATCACGCCTGGCAAAGCGTCGTCTAGATCCTCGATCTCCCAATCGAGAGAGACCCAGGCTAACCGGAACAGGTGATCGTCCGAGATGTTCACCGCACCGACCATGCGCCGGTCGTTCATCGCGTACCCCGCTTTGCTCTGGCAGACCAGCAGCTCGCTGCTGACTCCGGGAACGGTAGGCGCCGGCGTGGGGGTGGGGGTGAGGGTCGGTGTGGGGCTGGGCATCGCCGTCATTGTAGCGGCAAGGGCGGCGGGGGAGGGGGGACGATTGGCGATGAGCACTGCTGCCGCGCACCCCAGAACGCCGACGGTGACGAGCGCCAACACCCCTATGATCGTGCGATATGTGCGCCTGGGCAGAGATTGAGTCACGACGATACCTCACCAGCAAGCAAGGGTCCAGAGAACGGTACGTTGAGCCCATTATAGACTGCTTTGGGCATCCAGGGCAAATCCCTGGTCGGGAGAGGGCGCTCGTGGCGTGAATCTTGCGTGAAATCGGTCCAGAGCCGAGGGGAGCCTTCCCACCGTCCACAAGTTTAAGGACGACGTGATCGCGACCCTTTCAGCGGTTCTTGCTGCGGACGAGCCACGTCACGGAGGATGCAATGACTGCCACGAGCAGCCCGACAAAGACCAGGACCGTAGCTGTGCCCAGCCGTTCCTCTTCGGAGGTCAGATTGGGCGTTGGCGTGGGGGGGAGCTCTGCGACCACGACGGTGATCGTCGGCGAGGGAGTCGCGGTAGGAGCTGTCGTTGGCGACGGAGCGGTCGTCCTGGTGGGGACAGCAGATGGCGTTGCCGCAGGCTGCGTGGGTGTGGCCGTGTCCGTTGCTGCGGCAGGCGGCGTGGTCGATGGAGGGACCGTGGTCATCGTCGGCGAGGGAGGGGGAGTAGGCGGTTCGGGGGTCGGGGTGACTTGCACCCGGACGGTGACCGGAGGTCCAGAGACCGGAGTCTCCAGCCCTTGGGCTGTTGCCGTGTACTTGTCGAGCACGACAGTCCCGCCAGGTTCCTGGAGGACGGTCACCTGGAGGGAGACCTGGACCTCTTGTCCCGGGGGGATCGGGTTCTTGGACTGGTAGCGCACCGTGCCCCCTTGACCGCGCGCGGGTGCGCTGACCTTCCAGTGGTCACTGCTGGCCTCCGTTGAGGCCAGCACGGTCTGCTCGGGGATCCCGATCTCGACCAGCACGCCCTCCAGCAGCTCGTCGCCGCCATTTCGCACGACAAAGGTCAGGCCGAGGGTCCCGTTTTGAACCGCCACCGGAGGGTCGATCTGGACCACCAGGGACAGGGGGGGCGCGCTCTGCCAGGCCACGATCCAGAGCAGTGGCAGCGCGCACAGCAGTAGATGCATGGTCCTGACCTGCGCTCCTGAACGCCTACCCTCGGATCCTCGCCTTGTCACCTGCTGTACCTCTCCATATGTCTTGTTGGCGGCAGGGACGGTTCCCGGCTGCAGGGAAACCCCAGCTTGTCCTGCCTCGTGGCGAGGGACGGTCGTCCTCTAGGCCTGCGGATGGAATGCCGCCATTATACCCGAGATCGATGGCGGGGTCAACGAGCGTGCCGCGAACTCTTGCTTGCCCCAGACGTAAGAATCGAGTATAATGCGCACAGTGAGAGTGGAGAGTGCCGCCGTCGAAAGCGAATGGTTGAACTGAGCGTCGATGGTTGTAGTTTGTACAAGAGGAGGTACACAGTGGGCAAGACCGAAGAAAACCTGAAAGCAGCATTCGCGGGCGAGTCGCAGGCCCGCAACAAGTACACCTTTTTCGCCCAGGCGGCGGGAAAGGAAGGCTATCACTACATCGCCAAGATCTTTGAGGAAACCGCCGCGAACGAGATGCGGCACGCCAAGGACGAGTTCAAGCTCCTGGAGGGCATCGGCAGCACGGCAGACAACCTGAAGGAAGCGATCGGGGGAGAGAACTATGAGACGACATCGATGTACCCGACGTTTGCAGAGGAAGCGGACAAAGAAGGGAATCGAGCCGCTGCCGTCCTGTTCCGCCAGATCGCCAAGGTCGAGGCGCATCACCGGGACCGCTACAAGAAGCTGCTGGAGATGGTGGAAGCGGGCACTGTGTTCAAGCGCGACGAGCCCATCAAGTGGAAGTGCAGTATCTGCGGCTATGTGTACGAAGGCAAAGAGCCGCCGGCCAAGTGCCCCTGCTGCAAGCATGCCCGCGAGTACTATGAGCCCGCTGACCTGGACATCTAGGTAGGCCCGTCCGCGTTTCCCGCGCGTGACAGATCCTTTCAGAGCTGCCAGAGCCACTAAGGCTCTGGCAGCTTCTGTGTTCGGTGCCCTTTCCACATGGGCATTCTCTCCGCATCCCCGCGCTATGAGGAGGGGAAGGTGCGAGGGGATTCCTGCCTCGCTGCCCAGAGAACCGCACCGTTCCCCCCAACACTCTGTGATCGTGCCCCTTGACAAATCATTGTGGATGACCTATAATGTTCCTAGATCGATGTCATCATCACATCGTGCGTCGTGGTCCGACCCTCATCGTCCCCATCCGGCCAACTTGGTGGTTCCGAGATCCTCTTTCCTCCTGCACGAGCTGGGCAGCGTCCACCACTGGGGGATAGCCAGGGGCAGAGGGGGGCGGCTTGGTGCGCCAGGTACCCGGCATCGTGCTCTCTTCCAGCAGGCGCACCCGCGTGGTCTATCATTCAGGAGCAGAGTGGTCTGTTCGCACTCAGGAGGTGACCTATGGCCGAGGGTACACGTTCGATCATCGACCCCAACACCGCAGATGTTGGGACGCTGAGCCAGATGCCTGGGATCAGACGGGCAATGGCGCGGCGCATCGTCGCTGCACGCCCTTTTGAAAGCCTGGAGGATCTACAGAGGGTGCGCGGCATTAGCCCTGCCCTGCTACAGCGCTTGCGGCCGTTCCTGGCGATCTCGCGCGAGGACGACGAGCTTGAGCAGGCGGCGACCGAAGAGGCCAAAGCCGACGCCCCCGAGATGGAGGCGGAGGACGAACCAGAGGCCCTCGAGATAGAGGCGGAGGACGAACTAAAACTCCTCGAGGCGAGGGCGGAACCAGGACTCTTGGCCGAGGGTGCCGAGCCAGAAGTGGTTGAGGAAGCAGAACCAGAAGCGGTCGAGGTCGAGGCGGAGGCGGAGGCGGAGATCGTCGAGGCCGAAGAGGAGCCGGAGGGAGGTACAATGGGGGTCGAACCAGAGGTCGTCGAGGCGACCGTCGAGCCAGGGGAAACGGGCGCAGGCGCTGAGCTGGAAGCGGAGCCGGAGCCCATCGAGGTACAGGCCGAACCGGAGCCGGTCGAGGAGCTGCCCCAAGCCCTGGAAGCTGAGCCCGGCCCCGAGCGCAAGTCCCGACGGGCGCCGGTCACCCCTGGGCGGGCATGGTGGATCGCCATCGTCACCGGCATTCTGGCTACGATCCTGGCCCTGGCACTGAGCCTGGGGATCCTGGCAGGCTTGAACGGAGGTCAGCTACAGTTCGCCACGCCCTCTGAGATGAGAGCGCTGGCGATCCAGGTGGAGGGGCTCGAGGCCCGGACCGATGGCCTGGATCAGGACATCGAGGGCCTGCGAACGCGCCTGAACAACCTGGAAGCGCTGAGCGGTCGCGTCAGCGCTGTGGAGCAGGCCGCAGAGCAGTTGCAGGCGGACATCGACGCGACGGCTGCTGGGGTGGAGGATCTGGCAGCGGAGTTGAGTGGCCTGAAAGCTGAGGTCGGAGATCTGGAGACACAGGTCGGCGGCCTGATCGAGCAGGCAGAGAAACTGTCGGATAGGGTAGATTCTCTGCAGACCCAGGGCGATCGCGTGTGGTCCTTTATGGCCGGCATGCGCGGCCTGTTGGACGATCTGTTTCAGGAAACGGAGGGTGCTCCATGAGTGAAGAATCGCACGCGACCCCACGTCCCTCTTTCTGGGCTCGCCTGGGAAGGGCGATCGCGTGGCTGGTACGCTTTACGCTTCGCCTGCTGTTCGTGCTCATCATCGGCCTGGGGCTGGGCGTGGGGATCTACTATGGCGCCACGTTCCTCTACAACCAGTACATCCTGCCCGTGCAGGTGCACTCTATTCGTCTCGACATCCTGGACGCGCGACAGGAGCAAGACAGCCAGCAGATACGGGGGCGTCTCGACGGTCTGCAGACACGCCTGACGGACCTGGAGGTCCGCGGCGACACAGACAAGGAAACGATAGCCGGCCTTCAGGCAGAGATCGAGGCGGCAGCAGAAGCCCAGGCCACACAGACCGCCGCCCTCGCTGCCCTGGAGGACGTGCGAGTCGACCTGGAGGCCATGCGCGCTGCTGTGGGTGTGGCTCAGGCCGCGCAGGAGGCATTGCAGTCCGATCTGGAGGCGATCGGGCACGAACTGGCGACAGTGCAGGCGGATCGGGAGGCAGCGACAGCCGACCTTGAGGCCCTGCACGCCGACCAAGGTGCGGCCGAGGCGGCTATCGAAGCCTTGGCGACAGCCCAGGCCAGCCTCCGGGCTGCGCTGGAAGAGGCGGGGTCGGAGGTGGATGCCCTGTCGCAGGGAATCGCGGGGAACAGCCAGGGCATCCTGGCCCTGGATGCCGAACTGCACGGCGAGCGATCGCCTGCTATCTTGTACCAGGAACTGCAGTTGATCAAGGCGATGGGCTTTCTCATCCGAGCCAGGCTTCTCCTGGTACAGAACAACCTCGGCCTGGCCCAGTCGGACATTCGCTCTGGGCGAGACCTGCTGGTCGCGCTGCAGTCGGATGTGCCCCCTGTCCAGGCGCAGGCGCTGGCGGTCATCGTGTCACGCCTGGATGCGGCCCTGGAGGACCTGCCCGACGCGCCGGTTGCCGCTGTGGACGAGCTGGAGGGAGCCTGGCTGCTGCTGGAGAGAGGGCTGCCGGGAGCGCTGACCGCTCCCTCTGCCCTTGAGATCGTGACGCCGGTCACGCCGACACTCGAGATCACGCCGACGTTGGCTCTGACTGCTACCGCGACGCTGGAGGCTACTCCCGAGCTCACGGCTACAGCCACGATCACACCGACGGCTGAATCGGGGCCATAGACCAGAGGGAGTGTCTTGTCGCTCTGGGGATGCCTGTTCTCTGTCTCGCAGGCCTGCTCGACCACCTCCTCGTTCCATGCCTCGCTGCACGGAGCGAGGAGGTGGCGCCGGGCAGCGGGCGGTTCACCCCTGCTCAAAGATCCCTTGTAGGAGGCCCCACGATGAACCGAAAGAGATGGCTTCCCCTTCTGCTGCTCGTCCTCTGCGTCGGCTGTCAAGGAACGGCCCAGGCCCCCGCTGCAGACACGCCGGGACCTACCCGTACGCCAGAACCCACCGTTACGCCCCTGCCAACAGATACGCTTCAACCGACGGACACGCCGGAGCCGGCCGATCGCTCGGAACCAGACGCGCCGATCGACCCCTACGTCCAGGCTGAGAGGTTGGGCAGGGGTGTGAACCTGGGCAACGCGCTCGAAGCCCCGCGGGAGGGCGAATGGGGCCTCGTGCTGCAAGAGTCGTACTTTGCGTTGATCGCCGATGCGGGCTTTGACACGGTGCGGGTCCCCATTCGCTGGTCAAGTCACGCTCTGAACGAGCCCCCCTATACCATCGATGAGTCGTTCCTTGCCCGAGTGGACTGGGTGATCGAGAACGCGTTCGAGCGTGGTC
Organism: Anaerolineae bacterium; assembly: GCA_016783145.1. Classification (GTDB taxonomy): domain Bacteria; phylum Chloroflexota; class Anaerolineae; order JAFGEY01; family JAFGEY01; genus BS750m-G44. The sequence goes on along the minus strand of JADHXD010000007.1, from coordinate 46,036 downwards.
TGAACGTGGTGATCAACATGCATCACTATGATGAGATCTTTCAGGAACCCGGCGAGCACGAAGAGCGTTTCCTCGCCATGTGGCGGCAGATCGCCACGCGATACCGGCACATGCCCGACAACCTCTATCTGGAGCCCCTCAACGAGCCTCACGACCGGCTCACCCCGGAGAGATGGAACAAGCTGGTCGTCAAGGTGATCGACACCATACGGGAGGTAGACGGCGTGCACACCCTGGTCATCGGCGGTGCAGAGTGGGGGGGCATACAAGGGCTGTCCAAGCTCAAGATCCCCGAGGACGAGACCAACGCGATCGGCACGTTTCACTTTTACGAGCCGTTCCTGTTCACGCACCAGGGCGCAGAGTGGGTAGAGGACGAGTACGGTACGACCGGTGTGCGATGGCCCGCTCCCCCGGAGACAGAGCTGACCCCCATTCCTGCCGCCCTGGAGGTGCCCTGGATCGTGCAGTGGTTCGAGGCGTACAACACCCAGCCTGCCAGGTACAATCCGTGTGGCCCACAGGCGATCACCAAAGAGCTGGACTGGGCGGTCAGGTGGGGAGAAAAGCTGGGACGCCCCTTGTGGTTGGGTGAGTTCGGCGCATACAGCAAGGCCGACATGCAGTCGCGCGTCAACTGGACCACGTTCGTCCGCGAGGAGGCCGCAAAGCGCGGGTTCTCCTACGCATACTGGGAGTTTGGCGCCGGGTTTGGGGTCTATGACCGAGAGGCCAAGGGGTGGAACGAGGGCCTTCTCAGAGCCCTGGTTCCCCAAGAGTGAGGCAGGTGCAGATCACAAGCGCCAGATTCGCCATCGCTGTGCCCGGTCGTCCAGGCGGCGCAGCCCCGCATCCCGCGCCTGGTCCACGGCCTCCTGGTATTCCTCCGGCGAGATCCGCCTGTCGAGGGGCGGCAGCGTGTGTGCCCGGTAGCACGGGCGGTACTGGTCCATGACATTCAGGTACGTATCTGGCGAGAGCTCGGCCAGGAAGCGCACGATCTGTGGCGTGCCAGCCAGACTCCCCGGCAAGACCAGGTGTCGAACGAGAAGGCCGCGAGTGGCCACACCCCGTTCGTCCAGGTACAGGTCCCCCACCTGGCGGTGCATCTCCCGGACCGCGGCCTGGTTGATCGCCGGGTACTCGCGGACCTGGGAGTAGCGCTCGGCGACGGCTGCGTCGGCGTATTTCATATCGGGCATATAGATGTCAAACACGCCGTCCAGCAGAGCCAGGGTCTCCAGGCTGTCATAGCCGCCCGTGTTGTAGACCAACGGAACGCGCAGCCCGGCTTGCGCGGCGATCAGGGTGGCTGCCAGGATCTGAGGAACCACGTGTGAAGGCGACACAAAGTTGATGTTGTGGCAGCCGCGCTCCTGCAGGCGCAGCATTGTCGCAGCCAGCGCCTCTGGCGTAACCGGATCTCCCTCGCCAGACTGGCTGATCGTGTGGTTCTGACAGTACTGGCAGTGTAGGTTGCACCACGTGAAAAAGACCGTCCCCGACCCACCTCGCCCGACCAGGGGGGACTCTTCCCCAAAGTGAGGGCCCGCGCTGGCGACAATGGCCTGCTCGCCAGTACGGCAGGTCCCCAGTTCCTCCTGGCGGCGGTTCACTCCACACCGGCGCGGGCATATGTCACAGGCCTCCAGCCGCCGGTAGGCGTTCTCAACCCGCGTCTCCAGTTCACCGCTGTCAAGCAGCGCGCGATAGGCTGGCTCGAACATCTGCCCGCACGTCCGATCGATCGCTCTATGTACGCAGCGCTTCCAGGACCTGGTCCCACTTTTCGCGGAAGGTCCCGCGCAGATGCTGCGCAAAGGGCCTGGGGTCTTGCTCCTGCAGCAGAGCCTGTCCGGCTTGCAGGTACTCGATCAGCGGCTGGAGGTCGGGGCGCCGGACGGACTCGTGCTGCATTCTGAGAAGGGTGTTCGCCACCATCCTGCGCTGGTGATGCGTGCCGTGCTTCATCGCCAGGATCACATTGTGTGTCACCTCGTCCAGCACCTGCCGCAGGGTCAGTTCCCCTTCGTCGGCTTCGGCCTGCATATCGTCCACGACCTGCTCGTACACGGCGCGATAGGCCCCGGGCAGTTCATCTTCCCGGGCCGATACATCCTGGTCTTCCAGCAGACCGCGCATCACGTCGATGAACGGGACCAGGCCAGGTGGCGCGACGGCTTGCTCCAATCGATCGCGTGCCACGGTCAGTCTACCCGCCAGCTCGCTGCGCGCGCTCGAATCTCCTGAGCGGAGCGCCGCGGTCACCAGGGTAGCGATGTTGGCAACCTGCATAGCAAGGTCGATCTCTGCTTGCCCATCTTGAGGCAAGTCGTTCTCGGTGGTCATCTATGCTCCCCTGAATGGTGCGCCACGCCGATCGGAGTGCGCTGGCGCTACGACCTGGGCAGTGGGCCATTCGATCATCTCGCCCATCGCGTTTTCCAGACTGCAGGCGACCATGCCCAACAGCAGTGGGTGCTCTCTCCTGGATAGCCCGCTTTGGGCATCCAGTGCCTCGGCAGCGACGATGGCCCACTGCCAGATCTCGTCGTCCTCATAGATCTCTCTCAGCAGCGGCGCGACGCGCAGCAGCCTGCCGCGGATGAGGTCCCGCACGTTGTCCGTGACGATCTCTTGCACTCCTGCTTGCAGGAGTTGCCGAAGTGCTGGCGCCTCGATCTCGTCGCCCTCTTCCGGAGCCAGGAGCAGGTATCGATCGACCAGGTCCCCGATCTCATCGGGGTTAAAGAACCAGGCAGTGAACTCGTCCTGAAGCAGCAGTTCGTAACAGTGATCCAAGAGCTCTTTGCGGCTTTCGGGAGCGATCACCATCTCGGGTATCTGCTCATCGTCTTCTGTACTTCCGTGTTCGATCGTCGGTCGCCAGGCTACATAGGTCATCGGCAGCAGCCTTCCGGCCTTCCACGTAATGTCCCTGGCCCAGTCCAAGGTCCGCAGGCAGCGAGCGTGTGAGACATAGACGGTAGAGATGTCTTCCTGGGCCATCGCGTCAAGCATCTCTACCAGCTCAGAGAGCCGGATGCGGGCACCAAAGCACTCCTTGATCCCTTCGCGATCGTTGAACATGACGTCGATCGTGTCCACGCTGTCATCCTCGTGCTCGCGGACGATGAAGGCAATCTGTCCACCTGAGCCGTCGATGGTGGTCAAATAGCAGGCATACAGGGGGGGCGGAGGGATGGACTCGACCTGGGGAACCAGCGAGGCCCGGACGCGGAGCCTGTCTGCCGATTTGCGGGCTTCCATCCGCACAGCAGGTGTTGGGTGGTGCGCCGCCAGCTCCGCAAGGGCCGGCAGTGCGCGCGCGTCTTTGTATCGCTCCACAGCGTCCATAGCGGCGAGAGCGACCTCGTCGTCCCGATCGTAGCACAGGCAGATCAGCAGCGGAACGGCAGCCACATCATCGATCTGTGTGCTTGTCTCGCAGAGATTGATGCGCGCGTCTGCAGACATGTGCGCGGCCATCATATCCAACCAGCGCGCCAGGTCCATAGGCGTCCGGAGGAGCTGCAGATGTTCTCGGTGGCTCCGTTCCAGCGCGCCGTAGGGGTCCTGGATGTGATCGAACAAAGCAGCAGTGTCCACACCGGGATCGAGCTGCGTCACCAAGCTGATCAGCTTGAGCTTGAAATCATCGTCCAACGAGGGGTCGGCGATCAAGGGGCGGATGTGTTCGACTTCACCCGAGTCTCCCAGCATGCCCAGCAGGACGATCGCCATGTCGCGTTCTCTTACGGACGAGCTGCCTAACAGGGAGAGCAGTCTGGGGGTCACCTGGCGGCGAGCGAGGCGCAGGTGTTCGACGATTTCCGCGCCTTCACTGACTGTCAGATCATCGTACATAAAGCGGGCCAGGGCGTCCGCAATGTGCTGGCTGCTGAACGTCTCCTCCTTATTCTCGTGCGGCATCTTGACCTTCTCCTAGCTGGCGCACGGCGCGTCGCGCGTGCAGATCCATAGGATCGGCCTGTGCGGCTTGCTGAAAGCGCTGGATGGCCTGTTCGATCTCGCCTCGGTCACGGTGAATCAAACCCAGGCTGTAGTGTACGTTCTTGGCGATCGGGTTGATCTCGAGTGCGCGCTCAAAGGCAGCGATGGCCTGCAACTGCTGTTCCTCCTGAGCGAGTATCGGATTGCCCAGGTAGGCGGCGCCGAGGTTGATCCAGACCATCTCATTCTCTGGCTCACGGTCGCGGGCACGCTCGAGGATGGGGATGGCCTCCTTGTGCTGCTTGTTCAGGATGTATGCGCCCCCGAGATTGATCGCCGTGGGCACGTCTCTCGGCATCAGGGCATATGCACGGGCCAACACAGAGATCGCCTCTTGAGCCCGCCCAGTCTGCAAGAGCTCGGCACCCTGGTTGGACAGCCGTTGAGCGCGGGCTGCCTTTTCGACAGGTTGTGGCTTGCGGCGTCTGGGGTGTGCCTTCGTGGGGTTCGGCGGCCTGCGCCTGGCTTTCGTCACCAGCTTTCCTCCGCTCCTGGCGCTGATTGGTAGAAAGTTCGTGCAGAGAGGCAGAACAGACTGACAAACATGATCAAGATGACCATCCAGGGGCCTCCTTCCTTCCAGAATACGGCCCATCTGCCCTGGGGCGCCAGCCTGTCAAGCCACGATGCCTCGAGCTGGTCCAGGGATATGCCCAGCACACGCTGCACCCCGCCCTCACACGTCGCGCCGTCCGCGTATGCGGCCACTAGGTCGCGCAGTGCCTGTCGCCCGTGGATGTTGCGGATATCGTCGATCATGCTCGCGCTCTCGGCGTACGCCAGGCGCGCCGATGCAGGATCGGGAGGAAAAGCGGCGCACAGCGTGTCCAGCTCGATCGTCTGCCCCGTCTGCGATGCCTCCTGGAGGAGCGTGCGTGTGTCTGGATCGGGCGTGAACGCGTACTCGACCGATGTCGCCAACCCCTCCGACAGCCAGCGGGGGATGTGGTCAAAGTCGCTTTGAGTGGCCTCGTGGAGCAGCACGTGCGTCACCTCGTGCGGCAGGATGCGCGCCAAGTGCGGCAGATTGCCTGCTTCGGGCCCAAAAGGTATCAAGATCACGTTCGTCTCGTACAGCGTGAGAGCCTCTGCTCCAAAGGGCAGCCCGGCTGGCAGCGCGGGACGAAGCGCATCCGGATCGGCGTAGAGGTATATGTCCACTGGTTTGCGCAGGCTGTGAACATCGATGTCCAGTCGAGCGCGATCCAATCCGGCGACTGCGGCGTCGACCGCCTGCTGTGCGACCTGGGCATCCCCTCTATACCAGTAGACATTGACGATGCCATCTGTTGCTACCTGCCAATCGAATCGGTTATCCGTATATGGAAAGGCCTGCGGCTCGGTCGTCAGCACCTCACCGGTGTCGTTGGTGATCGTCCACCAATAGGTCACATCTACAAACGGGCGGATGTAGCGCTGAGCCATGTCGTGGACATAGTCCACGTTCACCGACAGTCCTCTGTCAAAGTCGAGGGTTTCGATCGTGGTCTCTCGGTTGTCCGATGTCCTGTAGGCAAGGACAATCGACTGAATCGGGGCCGTGCTCGCCACGGTCAGGTGGAAACGTACGTGTTGGCCAAACGCAAAAGAGTGCGTGCTGTCCTGAACCTGGATCGGGCTTTCTCCCCGGGCAGAGGAAGGGATCCACAAGCCGCACGCGACCACGGCAAGGATCAGAACCCATCGGAGGCGTAGATCAGGCTTCATCTCACACAATCTCTTCATCGTCCTCCCAGGGATCGGCATCTCCGTCCGCGTCAAAGTCAAGCATCGAGAGATCGAGCGTGCCCTGCATGAACTCGAGTTCGGTCAGGGCCTCTTCCGCCGCGTCCTGCACCGCTTCATCTCCTACCTCCGTGCAGATCTCGAGCACTCGCCTCGCTGCCGGACCGCCTATTTGCCCGAGCGCCCACACAGCCATCAGCTTGACTTCGGGATCAGGGTCGGCGACCATTTTGCTCAACAAGGGGACGGCCTCAAAGACTCGCAGATCCCCGCAGGCGCGTGTGGCTTCATAGCGCATCTCTGGGTCGTCTCGTTCCAACTCGCTTAGGACGGTCTCGGCCCATTCCTCGTCTGCGCTGCGCCCCATCGCGAATACCGCGCTGGCGCGCATTTTGGGGTCCTCACTTTGGTACGCGCGTTCGATGACCTGCTTAACCTCCGCTCTGCCAAAGTAGGCCAGCGACTCGGCGGCCCTGCGCCGGACGTACAGATCTTCCTTTGGGTTGTCAAACGCATTCCACAAGGCTGCCCACACCATGTCGGATGGCCGGTCCTGTAGGCGTCCCAACTCGGCCAGCAGCGCGTACCGGCCCAACGAGATGGCGGCTGCCTCGCGCACCAGGGAAGACGGGTCATCGCGCAGCAAGTCGATCAGAGGACGGAGCAGCCGGATATCCTCGACTTCCCACAGTCCTTCGATGCCCGCGGCGCGCACCGGCGCGCTGCTATCGCAAAGGCACACCTTGAATATCTCGGCAAAGTCCACCTCAAAGTCGGCTTCAGCGATCTCGATCAATCGCGAGACGACCATCTGGCGGTGTTCTTCCGAGAACGAGCTCCACGCCTCGGTCAAGAGGGCCAGTTCCTGCCCGTGCAGATTGGATAGCTGGTACAGGGCCGACCGTGGAGGATCAGCCTGTCGCAGCTTTTCTAGCGTCCGTTTGAATTCATTCACTGCTTGTGTGCTTTCTAGGTTTCTGCCGCAGCTGGGCTGCGTAGCGCTGCCGGATCTCGCCAAACAAGGCGCAGTATCCGGGCGTGGCATAGTCGGGATACGTCCACGACCAGGGACGGTACACGCCATCTCGATAGGACAGGGTGACCTCGGCATAGATACCGCTGTCCAGGTAGATACGATGCCCGTGATTCTTGGTCGTCGCCAGCACGAGCTTGGCCATAGAGACATAGCCCGGGTCCAGGTTCACCCTGCGCTTGCCGCCCTCGCTCCATCGCTCTTCCAACTGGTTCGTGCGCAGCTTGATTGCGGCCATCGTTCCGGGATCGATCAATGGTTCAAACGACCATATACGCCGCACCAGCCCGGTCCCGAACTCGGCTTCATAGTAGGTGGTGTGCGCAAAGGGAAGCCGCTCGCTCTCCAGGTCAAGAGCCCCCCATTCAGAGATCAGCGCCTGCCTGGCTTCAGCCAGCAGCTCGTCGCCAGAGGCAAACGCACTGACGATCAGCTTGACCGCAAGGGGTGCTCTCGGTTGTCCCATTTACTTGAATCCCAGTCCTCTTTCCTTGAGACTGACGAACCGCTGCTTGCCGATGATCAGATGATCGAGCACGTCGACGTCCAGCAGCCGGCCGCTCTCGACGATTCGCTCCGTGACCCGCACGTCTTCCGGCGAGGGAGACGGGTCACCGCTCGGGTGATTGTGAACGACGATGATACCCGCACAGTTGACCCGCAGGGCATACCGGAACAGCTCTCCCACGCGGATCACACTCGTGTTCAGGTTGCCGATGTATACAGTGGGTATCTCGAGCACCCGGTTCTTTGTATCGAGCAGGATCAGCCTCAGGTGTTCCTGATCCAGCAAGCTCATTTCCAGCATCAACAGGTTGGCAGCGTCCGCCGGCGAGCGGATCTGCGGTCGTTCGTCCGGCGACTCTACGAGCAGGCGGCGTCCCAACTCAAAAGCGGCCTTGATCTGGGTCACCTTGGCCGGACCGACGCCTCGGGTCGCTTCAAGCTCGCTGGCGCTGGATTTTGCCAGGCCGCTCAGCCCGCCGTGCTGCACGAGCAGGCGCATCGCCAGGTTGACGACGTTCTCACCCTGCACTCCACCGCGCAGCAGGATGGCCAGCAGCTCGGCGGTGGATAGCGCGCCTGCCCCATACTTGGCCAGTCGTTCGCGAGGCCGCTCGCTGGTGGGGATATCACGGATCATGGGTTGGTATCCCACGTCCCTTTCGACAGACTGCTCGGCCATATGCATCCCTCTCGGCGCGCCTCGATCCGGTGTTGCTTGAGAACAGCCAGCAGGACGAGTTGCCCGCCGGTGCCTATGTATACGCTGCGACATCTGCTCCCATTATAGCATGACCTGGTGCAGAAGATCAAAGGATCCTACGGACCGGGCTTCTTCCACGCCCAGACGCCGACGTGGTCCTTGATCACCGGCCACGTGAGGGGCCAGTGCTCGCGCGAGAACGTGTATGCGAGCTCCTTGAGCGGTGTGTCGCGCACCAACCTCCAGGGGTTGGTCCACGTAAAGTTGAGATGAGCTAGGAACAGAGCGACCCCGTACAAAGCGCCAGCCGCCGCCAACCCCAGCAGCGAACCGCGCAGCCAGCGGCGATGGCGTGCCGGACAGCCCAGGAGCGCTGAGAGCAGCAGCACGTAGACGGGATACAGCTCGGTCATGCGCCGCATGCCAAACCCAGACCCCGCCCACCAATCCCGCACCGTGCCGTTGACCGCTGCCTGGAGCGCTACGGCCGCCGCCGCTATGCAGGCCGCTCGCCAGTCCCTCTTCCAGAGGGGCCACAAGCCCAGCAAGGCCAGGGCCGTCACCGGTGACCAGGGGAACAGCCCTGCGATCGGCGAAAAGAGGACCTTGAAGGTGTGCACTGGCGCGGACAGAAACGTGCTCCCATCGCGCGCTGCGGCAGGGACGACCCAGGCCGATCCGAACATCCGCCACCAGGAATAGGGGATGATCCAGGCCAGCAGGGCAAAGCCGGTGCCCAGCGCCCATCCCTCTCGCCACCGGCGGCCCAGAAGCAGATCCACCCCGACGGGTACGATCAGGAGGGCGATCTGCCATCGGCACAACGCGGCCAGACCGGCAACCAGGCCGATCGCGAGCCAACTCGCAGCGCGAGACCAGGCGCCGCCGCGCGCCGGCCTGTACCGTGCGCGCAGCCACAAGTACACGAACAGGGCTGCCGAGAACGCGCCGCCCACGTGAGAGTTCAACGGTTCGACCGTGGTGTAAAAGAGGAGTGGTGTGCCCAGGTAGATGGCCACGGTTGCTGCTGCCGAAGGCCAGGGAGGGGCAAACCGCCTGGCGATGCCATAGCCCAGGGCAACCGTGAGCAGGGCATAGAGATGCGAGCCGAGCATCGTACACAGGCTGTAGGCAAACGGCACGCCCTGGATGCTCACAAAGTGCCCGTCGTTGACGCGCATAAACGCGAACGAGTCCAGCCACGCGCCAAGCCGGTAGAAGGGAGCCAGGAGCAATGCCACGCCCATGGGGAAGGCCGAGGCCCAGCGCTGGCTGCGCGCGTGCAAGTAGATGTGATAGGTGTTGACGGCGGCGAACTTTTGCGCTTGGTTGGCCAGATCCAGGTCACCATCGAGGGCGATCGAGTCCGCCCAGATCAGGTAGGCGATGCCGTCGCCAACGATCAGGGGACGATCAAAGACGATCAGGACGGCGAGGACAGCCAGGAGGGCAAGGTATAGGGCTGGTTCGAGGCGCTTGCGCCCCGTGTTGTGCGTTTCATTCGTAGCCACGGATGTGTACCCTATAAAGCGCGGAGCCTCTTGTCGATGCGACAAGAAGGCCCCGCTGCTTTAGGTGATAGGTGGCGAATACCGCCTATGCTCCGTACTTGGCCAGACGCCCCGCGTAGGCCATCGCCAGGGGCAGCAGATCTACGTGACGGAGGTGTCCCAGGCCACCTAACATGCAGGGACGCTCGCCAAAGGCCGTCACGCCGTCGGGGCGGATGTCTTTGGCCCAGAACAGCACGGGTAGTTCGTGCCAACTATGGCTTTTGAGCTTGGCTGGCGTCGAGTGGTCGCCGGTGACGAGTACCACATCGGGCCCCAAAGATAGGATGTCGGGCAGAACGTGATCCACGTGCTCGATGACCTCGACGCGCGCGTCAAAATTGCCGTCTTCGCCATAGCTGTCGGTCTTTTTGACGTGGAAGAAAAAGAAATCGTACGCATCCCAGTGCGTGCGGAGCGTCTCGATCTCATCTTCGATGGTGTCGCCGGTCGGGAGCACGTCCATACCGACCAGTTTGGAAACTCCCCGGTACATCGGATAGGTGGCGATCGCTCCTGCCTTCCACCCATAGATCTCGCCCATCTTGGGCAGGCCGGGGTCTTTGGCCAATCCGCGCAGGTTGCAGCCATTGGCCGGGTGCTCGCCAGCCAGGATCTCTCGCGCCTTGGCCATCCACTCGTTGAGCAGGGCTGCTGTACGCTCGGCCTCAGGGCGCAGCGCTTGGATCGGCAGAGGGGCCTTGCCGGTCATCTGCGGGTCGGTCTCGGTCAAGCCGTCCTCGAGGCCCTCGCCTCGCAGGACGAGCACGAAACGGTACTCTTTGACCGGCTCGACAAAGGTCTCTACCCCGGGCAACTGAATGGCTCGCAGTTTCTCAACCAGGCGGGCACCGATCTCGGTGGGGATGCGACCGGCGCGACGATCCGTGATCAGCCCGTCCTCGTCAAGCGAGCAAAAGTTCCCGCGCGCGGCGATGTCGTTCGGCTGTAGATCAAAGCCGATGCCCAGGGCTTCCAGGACGCCGCGTCCGATCTCGTACACCAGCGAGTCGTATCCGAACATCCCCAGATGTCCGGGGCCGCTGCCGGGTGTGATGCCGGGGGCGACCGGGGTACTCATCGCGCAGATGCCGCGCGCGGCCAGGTCGTCGAGATGGGGAGTGCGAGCGCGCTCCAGCTCTGTTTCTCCCCCGGGCGTCAAAGGCAGGCCGCCCAGGCCATCCATAACCAAGAGCACGATCTTGGTCGTGCTTTCGATGTGCAGCTTTTTCATCAGATCCAGGTGATCCATCTATCGAACCTCCGTGCTGTGATCCATTGGCGCTGTCCGATTCATCCAGGGCAGCGATGGTCGATTATACCACAAGTTGGCGCCAACGCAAGGCGAAAACGATCTTTTTTGACATATTGTGCAATCTGAATACAATAAGGGGACGGGAGTAGGGGCCTGGACGTTGTCCCTGCGAATATACAGGAGGAAGGTGAATGAAAGATTACAGGACCGAGCAGCTACGGAATGTGGTACTGCTGTCGCACCAGGGCGCAGGAAAAACGTCCTTGACGGAGTCAATACTGTTTGCCTCCGGCGTGCTGAACCGGACGGGGCGCGTGGAGGATGGGAACACCGTCGCCGACTTTGACCCTGAAGAGGTCGAACGCCAGATGTCGTTGAGCGCATCTGTCGTGGCAGTGGAGTGGCAGGGCTCCAAGATCAATATCCTGGATACGCCCGGGACCTTTGATTTTGTGGGCGAGATCAAGCAAGCGATTCGTGTAGTAGACGGCGCGCTGTTTCTGATCGATTCCGTTGCTGGGGTAGAGGTGGGCACCGAGCTGACCTGGGGATATGCGGATGAGCGAAATCTGCCGCGGATGGTCGTGATCAACAAGATGGACCGCGAAAACGCAAGCTTTGAGCGGGCGCTGGACACCCTGGGCAAGCATTTTGATGCTCAGTTCATCCCCTTGCTGCTACCCATCGGCAGCCAGAGCAGCTTTGCGGGCGTTGTGGATGTGGTCAAGATGAAGGCCTTTATGGGCGCTGAAGGCAAGGCCGCGAATGTTCCGGCGAATATGGCCGATCAGGTCGAAGAGGCCCGGATGATGGTCATCGAAGCTGCTGCCGAGAACGACGATGAGCTGATCATAAAGTACCTCGATGGGGAAGAGCTGACCGACGAGGAGATCATCCGCGGGCTGCAGGCCAGCTTGGCCGGGGGCACTGTGGTGCCCGTTCTCTGCGCTGCCGGGTTGACCGGCTTTGGGGTGCGCGCCCTGGCAGATATGATCGCGAGCTATCTGCCGGCGCCAGCAGAGAGTGTGGTGGGCAGAAATCCGGCGACGGAGGAAGACGAGGAGCTTGGCGCTGATGCCGCTGCCCCGCTGACTGCCTTGGTGTTCAAGACCACGGTCGATCCGTATGGCAGGCAGAGCTATTTCCGCGTCTACAGCGGCGCGCTGGAGTCCGATTCACGGGTACTGAACGTGGATGTTCGTGAAGAAGAGCGGATCGGGCAGCTGGCGACTCCTCGAGGCGGAGACCAGCTTCCGGTGGCGCGCGTGGTTGCCGGTGACATCGGCGTGGTTACCAAGCTGGCACATACCGATACAGGACAGACATTGTGCGACCGGGACCATCCGGTCAAGCTGCCGGGGATCGAGTTTCCAGTCCCGATCTTTTCGGTGGCTGTTGCGCCCAAGACCAAGGCCGACTCGGCCAAGATGGGAACTGCGCTCTCGCGCCTGGTGGAAGAAGACCCAACCTTTGAATGGCACCTGGAGCCGAGCACGCGACAGACCATTCTGAGCGGAATGGGGGATGCGCACGTGGACATCGCCTGCCGGCGACTGAAGCGCAAGTTTGGTGTCGAGGTGCTGACGGCGGTCCCCAAAGTGCCCTATCGCGAGACGGTCACTCGCCAATCCGAGGAGACATATCGTCACAAAAAGCAGACCGGCGGGGCTGGGCAGTTCGCGCAGGTCTCGATGCGGCTGGAGCCTGTTGAGCCAGATACGGGATTCGTGTATGATTGGGAAGTGGTCGGCGGTTCGATTTCGGGTTCGTTCCGACCTTCCATCGAGAAGGGCATCCGGAGCGTGCTGGAAACCGGCGTCCTGGCAGGCTATCCGGTGGTGGATATCCGCGTGGCGGTGACCGATGGCAAGGAGCATCCCGTCGACTCGAAGGATATCGCCTTCCAGATCGCGGGTCGCGAGGGCTTCAAGCAAGCGTTCTTGCGGGCCGGCCCGGTGTTGTTGGAGCCGATCTGTGAGGTGACCGTCACCGTGCCCGAAGAGTACATGGGCGACGTGCTGAACGATCTCAACACACGACGCGGACGGGTGATGGGGATGGATCAGCAGCATGGCCGGAGTATCGTGAGCGCCACCGTGCCACTGGCCGAGATGCAGCGCTACTCGACCAGCCTCCGGGCCATCACTCAGGGACGGGGTTTGTACTCGATGAAGATCGTGAGTTACGAACAGGTGCCCAGCCATCTGGTGGACGGGGTCGTTGCCGAGGCAAAGCAGGAAGAAGAGTAAGCACGCTGCGGCGGCGGTCGCGTAACTGTCGCGCAGATAACGTTGGCTCGATTTCGAAACGCCACTCCAAGCGGAGTGGCGTTTTGATATCCGATCGGGCGCTCCGGACGCAGGGGAAAGGATGCGGTCAGCGCTGGGCCAGGCGCAGCGGCAGCGAAAGGATACGTCGCAGGAGCCTGTGAAGGATGGTCGGGTTGGGGACGCTGGCCAGGGCCGCTTCATAGGCCGCCAGCGCCTGCAAGAAACGGAACTGGCGCAGACGCACCATGCTCAACACTCTGAGGGTGGCGGCTCTCCGCTCGTCATCGCCGACCAGGTGGAAGCGGTCTGCCGCCAGTTGTAGGTTGGCGGCGGCCTGCTTGAGATCCCCCCGTGCGCGGAACATGCTGCCGATGTTGCCCAGCGTCTGCGCCTCGCCATCATAGTCCTGCATATCCACGAACAACCGGTGCGCTTCATCCAGCCACGTCTCCGCTTCCAGTGGGCGTTGGGTGACAATGTACAGCACGCCGATGTCGTTCGCCGTTTCCGCGACGCCATTCTGATCACCGTCGCTCTTGTACTCCTCGTGAGCCTGGTGCAAATGCGATAGCGCATCCTCGTACTCGCCCTGGCGGAAGAGCAGGCGTCCCTGTTCGGCAAGCGCTTGGGCTTTGCTCTTATTCGTGCTCCCGATCTCTTGATGCATCGCTCGAGGTTCCATTTTTAGGTCTCTCTCCCTCTGGTAGTCTAACGCGCAGCTCGATCAACGTGCCCGGTGCGTTCCGCTGAGGACCGGACTCGAGTCTGAGCACGCCGTCGATGAGTTCGGCGCGCTCTCGCATGTTCAGCAGTCCAAAGCTGTCCCTCTGGTCGTAGTTGGCTTCTACGGACTCGATGTCGAACCCCATGCCGTCGTCTTCTACGCTGACGACGAGTTCGCTCTCCTCTTCGCGCAGTCGAATCCACACGTTCGTGGCGTGGGCGTGTTTCTGGATGTTGGTGACGGCTTCCTGAACGATGGAAAAGATCACGGCCGCTGTACGAACATCCGGTTCGTGTAGGAGGGCGCCTGTGTCCAGGTGCGGTGTGAACCGCTCACTGGCATCCAGGCGCTCGATATATGTCTGAAAGGCGGGGACCAGGCCCTGCGTTTCGAGGATCACAGGACGCAGGGTAAAGAGCAATGTCCGTGCATCCTGTGAGGCCCGGCGGGCCATTTTGCGCAGGGCATCCAGTTCCTCGATCGCCCGCCCAGGCTCAACCTGGATCACGCGTTCCAGGTAGTCGAGTCCCATCGCCAGGGATGCCAGGAGCTGAACGGGGCCATCGTGTAGATTGCGGGCCAGCTCTCGACGCACGCTTTCCTGGGCCTCGATGATCCGGTCTCGCTCTGTGCGCAGGGCATGGTAGAGCCGGGCGTTGTCGAGGGCAATGGCTGTCTCGCCCGCCAGCGTGTTCAGAACACTGGCGTCTTCCGCGTCGAATGCAGAAAAGGATGCCTTGTTCACGGCTTCGATGACGCCGATGACGCTGCCTTTGATCTTGAGGGGCACGCAGAGCACGGCAGAGGTGGGATGTTCAAGGAATCCGTCGATCTCGGGATCAAAGCGAGCGTCTGTGCTCGGGTCGTTGACCAGCACAGGCTGTCCGTGCTGCGCTGCCCATCCGGCGATGCCCCGGCCGATGCAGACGCGCTGCGCGTGGATGGATCGTGTGCCTCCTCGAGATACCTGGCAGACCAGGTCTTTCTGCTCTCGATCCAGGAGCATCAACATTGCCCCCTGCGCGTCGACCACCGAGATCGCCAGATCGATCGTACTCTGGAACAGGCGCTCCAGGTCAAAGGTAGAGCTCATGGTCCGCCCCATCTGGTAAAAGAGGCCCAGTTGGCTCAGCCTTTGACGGGCGAGGTTCAGTTGCTCCAGGTGATCGACCACTGCACAGACCCCGGTGGCAAAGATACCAAGGGCTTGTTCATCGTGATGATCCAGATCGTGCGCCGTGGGCAGGGCGAGGGTGATCGATCCACAGACACGCTCGTGGATGATCAGAGGAATGAGGATCACGGCCCCTTCTTGGCCGGGCAGGATACGCTGGGTTGCCGGGGCAAAGCTCGGGAGCTGCACCTGGCGGGTCCGCGCTCGCAGTCGGGCTCGGAGCGCACTGTCCCAGCGCTCGATCCACGCAAGAGCGGCGCCCGAGAGTTCGCCCTGGCGAGCAGAATGAGAGAGCGTGGACACATAGAGGACCGATCCCCCACTCGCCCTGAACAGATTGATCAGGAGAGACAGCGCCTCAGAAAGCACCTCGTCATGGGCGCGGTAGGAGGAAAGGCGGGACAGATTCTCCAGGTAGAACTGATCTCGAGTCTGTCCAGAGACGGGGTGCTCATACGTCATAGGATTTACCCAGGGCGACAACCACGTCTCGCGCAGATCGAACTGTGCGAAGCCTCGATCTGGAGGCCAACGCAGACACCAAGACCATGAGCACTCTTTTTCTCAGCGTGCGCGGCAAAGCGCATATCGTGAATCTCTTTCCAAAGGCCCTGCCGCACCCGGATCAGTAGGTGATCTCGAGCAGTCCCGATGCGATCAGTCGTAGCCTATCGGATGGCATTTGGCTGAGGTTCATCGCGATTTGCAGATAGGGCAAGTTGATCGGTTCCTTGATGAACGCCTGGATATCCGACGGAAGATGCCCCAACTGCGGCAGGCCGTGGTTGTCGGGCTCGTGCAGAGAGGGCGGCATAAGGTCTTCGGAGATGAGATCGTCGAAAGCAAGGCCCAGTGTCTTGGACAACTCCTCAAGCTCAACCAGCGTGATCCGCTCCTCCCCCAACTCGACGTGCTCCAGGCGTTCAGGTGTCATGCTCAGGCGCGAGGTCACATCTTCCGGTGTGCGGTCCGCCTCCAGCCGGGCTTGCCGCAAGAGGACGCCGATGATCTTGCGGCGGAGGGTCCTGATGTTCTCATAGGGCGGCGGCTCGCGATGGTCTTGGTCTGGCGGCAGCTCGCCCTCACCCAAGAAATCGGACAGAGGCACCTGCAGAAGGTGAGCCAGAGTCTCTAGCTGAGGCAAGGTCAGGCCTTCCTCTCCTTCTTCGGCACGCACCACAAACTCTGGATCAGAAGAAAGCGCTTCCGCGCATTCCTGGACGCTCTTTTTCGCGTGTAGGCGTGCGCCACGCAGCAGCACACCGGTGATCTTGTTCCGGATAAGGACCGCTTCTTCAGAGATCATTTTCCCCTCCCTGCATTGCCCAGATCGGCTGACTTGGGAGCCTACAAGTATTATAGCACAGTTCTGCACAAAGTTACAAAACGTGTGCCCGCTTGCCGGGTGCGTGTGCCCGCTTGCCGGGTGCGTGTGCCTGCCCGCAGGAAGAACACAGATCAGGCGGGGCGGATGACCTCGATCCCGCCCATATAGGGCCGCAGCACCTGAGGGATGACCACGCTTCCGTCAGCCTGTTGGCAGTTCTCGATGACGGCAATCAGCGTCCTCGGCAGCGCCAGTCCCGAACCGTTAAGCGTGTGTGCGAACCGGGCGTGCGCGCCTTTCTCGGGGCGATAGCGGATCTGCGCACGCCGGGCCTGAAAGTCCCTGAAATTCGAGCACGAGCTGACCTCCAGCCATTCGTCGCACCCCGGCGCCCACAGCTCGATATCGTATTTCGCCGCGGCGCTAAAGCTCAGGTCTCCGGTGCACATTTGCACCACACGGTGCGGGATCTCTAGCATACGGCAAACGTCGGCGGCGTTGTCGATCAGGGTCATCAATTCCTCCGCCGATGCCTCTGGCTCGACGACCTTGACCATCTCGACCTTGTCGAACTGGTGCCCGCGCTTGATGCCGCGCACATCCCGTCCCGCGCTCATCTTTTCGCGCCTCCAGCACGGTGTATAGGCGACATAGTACAGCGGCAGAACGCCCGGCTCGATGATCTCTTCGCGGTGAAGATTGGTCACCGGCACCTCAGCCGTGGGCACCCACCAGAAATCATCCTCCACGTCGTGGTAGACATTGTCGGCGAACTTGGGCAGTTGACCGGTGCCGATCAGGCATTTGGCCTGTACCACAGAGGGTGGATAGATCTCGGTGTAGCCGTGCTGCGAGATGTGCAGGTCGAGCATCCAGGCTATGAGGGCGCGCTGCAGCCGCGCGCCGGCTCCCTTGAGCACATAGAAGCGCGTTCCCGAGAGCTTGATGCCCCGTTCAAAGTCGATGATGTCCAGCATAGGGCCCAGATCCCAGTGAGGAAGGGGTTCAAAGTCAAACTCGAGCGGGTCTCCTTCCTGGCGGATGACGATGTTTTCGCTTTCGTCTGCACCCAGGGGCACCTCGGGGTCAGGCAGGTTGGGCACTTGGAGCATATCGTCCTGGATTTGGGCGTCGATCTCACGCAGCTCGTCATCAAACGACTTGATCTGCGTGCCCACCTCGCTCATCCGCGCGCGCACGCTCTCGAACTGTGCTTCGAGGCGGACCTTTTCGTCTCCTTGCGCCTTTCTGATCCGACCCTGCAGCGGTCCCATCGATCTGCTGACCTGGTTGCGCTCGGCTTTCAGCGCCTCAGCCTGGGTCAGGATCTGGCGGCGGTGCTCGTCGAGCTCGTGGATCCGGTCGATCGGCGCGTCGATGCCCAGCTTGGCGATCTCTGCTTTGACCCACTCTGGTTTCTCTCTGATGAGCCTGATGTCGATCATGTTCTCCTTCTCCTTGTGCATCGAACGAAAAAAAACAGGCCCCCCGCCTGTGAAAGGACGGGGGCCCGTGGTGCCACCTTTCTTCATCGTCGCCCTCTGGCGAACGATCTCTGCGGGTGCGCCACATCGGCAAGCGATGCGGGTACACCCTGGCGCGATAACGGGCGCACCGGGCAGGCATTCGTCCTGCCAGCTCAGGAGTGGATTCAGTCGGTTCCGTGGTCGCCTCGCACCGCCCGGCAACTCTCTGGACACTTCCCCGGCCTACTCGTCTCTGTCACTGCCGTTGGTCAGAATTCGGTTGTCCGTATTATATCACGATCGACATGCCCTGTCAACGAAAACACAGCACTCGCGCGTCTGGATGGCCTGCAGTCCCAATGCCTGGGCGGTCTCCCGACCCTCGCGCGTGGGGCTGACCAGGACGTTCACCCCGGCGCGCACGGCAAGGGGATCGAGTTGAGCTCGATAGTCTCGTTGGGGACGCATGCAGCCCAGGTGAATGGGGATCGTTGGAAAGCGCTGCCGCGCTTCGGCAAGCAGGAGGGCGACCTCCTCTATCTCCGGCGGGGGGCAGTCGGCATAGCGCGTACCCGGCGTGGGGATGAATACGATAAAGACCAGGGCATCGAGACCCGCGTCAGCCAGCAGTTCCATTGCCCGGCGCTCGTGTCCGATCGCGCCGCAGTGCAGCCCGATGGTGATGTGGGGCACGACGTGTACGTAGCGGCGCAGCATCGCATAGGTGGCGGCATAGTCGGCAGGGGTCTTGTCCAGGCCGTATACGGCGCGGATGGTCTCCACATCCCCCACGATGTCGAACGAAATGACGTCCACGTAGGGGGCGATGGTTTGCGCCGTCTGTTCGTCGATGAATCCCACGTGCCAGTTCAGCCGGCGATCGGGTCTGATCGCCCGGATCTGTTCCAGGTACCCTGTCACTGGAACGCGTCCTTCCAGGTCGCATCCGCCAGAGATCAGGACGCTGGTTGCGGCACCCACGTGCGCATCCCAGGCTGGCTGCATGTGGCGCAGGTAGTGCCCGCCGCAGTGAGCGCACTGCAACGAGCAGCGTTGGCCGGTCAAGCTGACCAGCGCCGTGTCCAACGGGTATGCGAAGGTGATCTGAGGTGGAAAACGGGCCTGGCGCACGCGCCAGGCTGCTTTGAGCTCGGCCTGAAGATCTGGCATATCTGTCCGTCCGTGTCCTGCTGTTCTGGCCTGCCGGTGCAGTGCGGTCTATCATATCGTCCAACGCGCTCATTGTCAAGTGATAGGGCCCTTGCGCTTGGACTGAACCGAGCGTTTCCGTTCGCGTGGGGAGTACTGGGATGCCCAGGGCACCCTGCGAGTGCTGATGTCGGGTCTCCGTATGCGATGACCCTACAACTTGCCTGGGCCGCAGCCGTGTGGTATACTGATGTCAAGCAGAATGTGGGATCTCCTTTCAGAGTCAGGACTGTGGCGACGTGCCGGGCCCAATGGCCCAGGAAAACGGAGTGTCATACCATGCGACTCACGCTCTTTGACGTCTTGTTCTTGCTCGCCCTGGCTGGTGGTGCAGCTTGGGGGTTCTATCGCGGAGTCCTTCGCCAGTCCGTGAACACGGCGTTGATCTATATCTCGGTCGTCGCTGCCACGGTGGGGTACCGGGGCTTGAGCCGTTTACTGAGGGGGACAGGCCAGCCCGCTCCGGCGACGGACATGCTGGCTTTTCTCATCCTGCTGGGCGTCTTGAACCTGCTGCTCTTTTTGATGGCGCGTGAGTTGATCGGTGAATTCAACGCCGAACGAATGCATATCGCGTCCAACGTCTTTGGTATGGTGTTCGGATTTCTCAACGCAGCGATCTACTGTTCCGTACTGCTGGTGGTCCTTCGTTCTTCGACCGCGGGCGATCCGTGGATTGGCTACGAGAATTTCCGGCTCTTTGTCCGAGACCAAACGGCCAATTCGTGGATGGCCTTTATCTTCCGGCCCTTTATGTATGTCTTGCTGGCTATCGTCAAGCCGTGGATGTTTGGATACGACCTGCCACCGCTGTTGATGAATGCTCTATAGCACGTCTGTTTGCCAACACGGGTCGGCTATGGTAGTGTACATGGCCGACTCCTTTTTTTGAAAGCCAGGACAATGGAAGCCAAATACTGGGAAAAGCTAGAGCTGCCGGCGATCCTTGACCGGTTGTCGGAGCACACGTCCTTTTCGGCAGGCAAAGAGCTTGCCTTGGCGTTGACGCCGTCTTCCGACCTCGACGAGGTCCGCCAGCGACAGCAAGAGACGTGGGAAGCACGCGGGCTGTTGGATGTCCGGCCTGGTTCTACGTTGGGTGGCGTGCACGATCTGAGACCGATGGTCGAGAATGCGCTGCGCGGTGCGCGCTTGCCTCCACAGGATCTGTTGGACATTCGCGACACATTGACACAGGCGGGGACCGTGCGGCGCGCTCTGCTCAGGCTGGAGGATTCGTTCCCCCTGATCGGGTCCATCGCTCGAGCGTTGGAGCCCTGTCCACACGTCACGAGCGAGATCGAACGGTGCATCAGCGAGCACGGCGAAGTCCTGGACCGCGCCAGTCCGGCGCTGTCGCGCATTCGCTCCGAGCTTCGGGTGGCCTACGATCGCCTGATGGACAAACTGAACCGGATCGTCGCGAACCCCAACTATGCAAGCCATCTTCAAGAAGCCTACGTGACCCAGCGGGATGGGCGCTACGTGATTCCGGTCAGGGCAGACTCGAGGGCGCGCATTCCTGGGTTGGTTCACGATCAGTCGTCCAGTGGGGCGACGCTATTCATCGAGCCGCTGGCGACGGTGGAACTCAACAACCAGTGGCGTGAACTGCAGTTGGCGGAGGAACGAGAGGTCGAGCGTATTCTTCTGGCGCTTTCGAGCTGGGTGGCTGATGCGGCTGAGCCAGTGCGGCGCACGGTCGAGGCATTTGCTACCCTCGACCTGGTATTGGCCAAGGCCAAATACGCAGATAGCATACGCGCGACCATGCCCGAGATGGTGCCTTTTGCCCGCCTGCGCGGTCCGATCCGGTCGGCGACTGTGGCCCATCCGGGCTCGGTGATCGACCTGCGCAAGGCACGCCACCCGCTGCTCGATCCTGCGACCGTGGTTCCCATCGATGTCCACCTGGGTGAAGACTACTTTATCATCGTCATTACCGGGCCAAACACGGGCGGCAAGACCGTATCGCTCAGGACGGTTGGCCTGCTGGCACTGATGGCGCAGTGCGGGCTGCACCTTCCCGTAGAAGAAGGGTCGCGGCTTTCGGTTTTTGAGAGCATCTGCGCCGATATCGGCGACGAACAGAGTATCGAGCAATCTCTCTCGACCTTTTCATCGCACATGAGCCACATCATCCACATGTTGCAGGATGTGAACGATGGCTCGCTTCTGCTGCTGGATGAGCTGGGGGCGGGTACGGATCCGCTGGAGGGAGCGGCGCTGGCTCAATCGCTGCTGATACACCTGCGCCAGCGACGGACCACGACGCTGGCGACCACGCACTATCCCGAGCTCAAGCGCTTTGCCTCGGAGACACCCGCTGTTGTCAACGCCTGTGTCGAGTTTGACCTGGAGACGCTGTCCCCCACCTATCAGCTAACCATTGGGATGCCCGGTCATTCAAACGCGTTTGCCATTGCCACGCGTTTGGGACTGCCCGAACCGATCGTGCGTCGAGCACAGGGCATGGTCTCGAGCAGTCATCTGGAGGCCGAGCGATTCCTGGCCCAGATCAAGGAAACGCAGGCCCTGACAACACAGGCCCACGAGCAGACGGAACAAGCGCGTACGCAGGCTGAAGAGACGGCGGCCCAACTTTCTGCCCGCCTGCGGGATATCGAGAAAGAGCGAGAGGCAGTTCTGAACCAGGCTCGAGAGCAGGCATCCGAAGAGCTGCGAGCCGTGCAGCAAGAACTGCGGGCCGTGCGGCGTAGATTGGCGATGATCGCTTCTGCCCCGGGCGAGCTGCCCGGGATCGAGGCCGAACTGGAGTCGCTCAGCCGCTCACTCGCCCCGGTTGAGCCCGTCCTACCCGATCTGCCCTTGCTCGCTGAGGACGAGCTGGGCGTGGGCGATACGGTTTGGGTAGCCGACCTGAACGCGATCGGCCAGGTCCTGGCCCTGGATGGGCAGGCTGCTGAGGCTCAGGTTGGATCCTTTCGAGTGCGCACGCGGCGTGCGTCGCTCGAACTCCGCCACAAGGCGGCCGTGGCCTCGCTTGAGGAGCAGAGTGCCGAGGTAGCGATGCCTCCCACCCCTGCGATCAGCCTGGAGCTCCACCTGCGAGGCCTCCGCGTCGAAGATGTGGCCTCGAGGCTGGAAAAGTACCTGGACGAGGCGTACCGGGCGAGAGCACCCTACGTGCGCATCGTCCACGGCAAGGGAACGGGTGCGCTGCGCAAGGCGGTTCGCGAGCTGTTGAGCTCGCATCCGTTGGTCCAGTCTTTCCGGAGTGGCGTGGAGGGTGAGGGAGACACGGGAGTCACGGTCGTCAAGTTCGGCGATCAGTAGGATGGGACACTTGGCACGAGTTCGAACGTTCGCCCTGGCTCTGGTGATCGCTCTCCTGTTGGCATGGCCGGCCTGGCCTGCACTCCGCTGGCTGTGGGGAGAGTGGTGGAGCAACGATGCCTATGCGCACGGCCCTCTGATTCCGCTCATCTCGCTCTTCCTTGCGATGAGGCAGGCGGGGAGGGTGAGCGGAGGGGCGCTCGCTCGTCCTGGGATACACGGCTCCTCGCAGAAACAAGCCACCGTGCTGTCCCTGACGCTCGTCGCCTGCAGCCTTGGGGGGCTGCTCTGGGCGATGACAGCCAAGGCGTTTTTCCTGGCGATCCTGATCCTGATCCCACTGATCGCGGGCCTTGTCTGGTACCTGGTCGGCTGGGACGCGCTGCGCAGGTTGGCCTTTGCCATAGGCTACTTGAGCCTTGCTGTGCCCCTGCCGGTCGTGGACCTGCTCAGCACGCCCTTGCAGGGACTGACCGTGCGTGTCTCTACCGCCTTGGCGCGGACCGTGGGCATTCCTGCAACCAACGAGGGCAGCCGCGTGATTCTGTCCACGTGTGATCTTGACGTGGGCGCACCGTGTAGTGGACTCTATTCATTGGTGGCCCTGCTGGCCCTGGCTGCGCTGATGGCACACATCCTGGAAGGGCGGGGATGGGCCCGGGTGGCGTTGGTCGTGCTGGCCGTACCGGTCGCTCTGCTTGCCAATGCCACGCGCGTGTTCGCGCTGCTGGTGGTTGCTGAACGGTGGGGCGCTGAGGTCGCACTGGGGTTGTGGCACGACTGGTCGGGACTGGCCTTCTTTGGCCTGGCCGTCCTGTTGTTGACCCTATTGGGTGGGTGGCTGGGATGTCGAACCGTTCGCTCCGATATCTAGTCCTGGTGATCCTGCTTGTGGCGGCGGGCGGGGCGACGCACTTTGTGCAAGCCCGGCGCGATGGGGTGGATCGTCCGAGCCAGGACCAGGCGCTGTACAGGCTCTATGCCGACATCGACACATGGCGGCGCACAAGTCGCGAACGGGTCGTGTCCATGAACCACGATATGCGCCTGGACGCTGACCTGGGGGCACTGCCCCTGGAGGTCGGTGATTGGCAAGGGCGTGATATCGAGCAAGTGGACGCTCAAGTGCTTGAGGTGCTCGACCCAGATTCGTATATGCTTCGTCTCTATGAGCGGGACGATGGGCGCTATCTGTGGCTGAGCTTGATCGGCAGCCGAAAAGGGACCAGCTTTCATCCGCCCCAGATATGTTATGGAGGCTGGCACACGGTCGTCCGCTCAGAGGCGATCCCCCTGCGACGCGGAGAGCTGTACGTGATGTCCCTGATCGCCAGCCGGGGGGATGAAACCGATCTCGTGTACCACTCCTACCTGTGGCCAAACCGGGAGCGCGACCTGCAGGACGGCCTGGTGATGTTCAAAGTCATGACCGATCTGCAGGGAACCGAGGACGAGACACGGGACCTGATCCGTTCCTTTGTCAGCCTGTGGTTCGAAGAGGCGTCCGTCGCTCGCGAGTGAGTCCATCATCTTTTGAGGGAACCAACGTGCGATCAAGATCCAGCTCAAATCCAGCTTATGTCGCGTTATTCGTTCTGTCTGTTCTGTCCCTCGCCTGGCTGGGAGCCAACCAGCGCGGCGCCTGTTTCCAATCCCCGATACCGACGACGGTGCGGCCCACGATGCCTGGCGTCTCCCCGGTCAAGTCGTATCCAATGCCAGCGCAAGGTACTCGCCGTCTCCTGAACGAGTCCTTCTGGTCCTCTCCGCTGCCGTGGGTTGTGGTGGGTGTGGTTCTCTTTGGCGCCTGGGCATGGGTCTTGATCACACTGCTGAGCCATCTAGAGCCTCGCGATACGTAAGATGGACCGCCACGTTCTGCGACGAGGAACCCTCCTCTTGCTCCTTCTGCTCGCCTTTGCCCTGCGTGTCTCCGGGCTCACCGTTCAGAGCATGTGGCGCGATGAAGTGGACGCCCTGCGCTTTTCCCAGGCATCTCTGGCGGATCTGGCAAAGAACTTTAGCCGGACCGGATGGAATGGGCCTCTATTCTACGTCCTCTTGCGCGTTTGGGTGCATCTCACCGGGAGCAGCGAGTTCGCACTTCGCGCGTTTTCTCTGTCGTCTGGACTGCTCGGCGTGTCGCTGGTCTATCGCGTGGGACGGACGTGGTTCTCGAACCGAATTGGCATGCTGGCGGCTCTGCTGACCGCGTTTTCCCCATACATGGTCTGGTACGCCCAAGAGGCCAAGATGTACGCTCTGCTCGTTGCGCTGGTGGTAGGAACCGTGGCCGTGTATCGCGAAGCGCTGAGGAGTGGAAACTGGCGTCTCTGGGTGACGGTCACCGTGCTCGCCTGGATCATAGTCACGGTGCACATTATGGGAGCGCTGCTCATTCCGACTATGGCTCTGATGTTCTTTGCGTGGTGGCCATTCTCGCGAGCAAGGTGGCGACAGGCGTTGCTGTCTCTGGCAGGCGCCTCTTTGCCCGGGTTCGTGGCTTCACCCTGGGCGCTTCCCGTCCTCGTTGGCGGAGGCAACATCGGCCATCGCTTCGTGCCTCTCTCCGGTATGATCGCCACTATGCTCTATGCATTCACCCGTGGGATCACGAACGGGGGTGGAACTTGGGCAACGGCGATCGCCGTGGTTGCGCTGCTGGCTGGCACAGTGTTAGGGGTCACAGGCGACACTCGCCGCTGGGTAACCGCCGTCGTGCGCGGCGAAAAGGAGCTGTCCACGAGCAGGGATCGGGCGAACAGAGGCTCGCACGTCCTCGCCGTGTGGATGTGGCTGGTGGTACCGGTTTTGGGGTTGTATGCAGTCTCCTTGCGCGTGCCCATGTTCGTCGATCGCTATCTGATCTGGATCGGCCCCGCGTTCTACCTGCTTGTGGCCCGCGGGCTTGACCGGGTGTGGCGCCGCTCAGCGGTGTTCGCGATTCTGGGCCTTCTGGCGTTTCTGTGCTGCAATGCCTGGGGCGTGTGGGAGCAAAGCGCGAGACCCATCAAGTCCGACTTTCGAGCGGCGGCGGCGTATGTGCGGGAACATCGCCAGCCAGGAGAGCTCCTTCTCTTTCATATCTCTTACGTGCGCGACACGTTCGAATATTACTACGGTGAGTCGTCTCCGGCTGCCGACGGTGTTCCTACGGACGAGAGGACGACGGAAGCGGCAGTCCATGCGGCCATGTGGGAGCGCATCGCGGGCCACGAGGTGGTCTGGCTCGTCCTTTCAGAGCCAGAGATGTGGGATCGACGAGGAATGACGGTGGCCTGGCTGGACGCTCACGCCAGGGCAGAGTTGCGGGTTGACCTGGAGCGCGTCTCGGTGGTCAAGTATCGCATCTCGAACGAGCAAGGTGGGGTGCCTTGACAACCGGACTTTGCCCGTGTATAATGACGCCGTTGTGTGGAGTGGGCGATGGATTGAGGCGATGGGCAGCAGGTGTTGTTGTGTTGGGTGGGCGGGTTGTGAGAGTTTGTGCCAAGTCCGAAAGCGATCCAGATCGATAGAGACCGGTTTCTGTTCGCCAGTGCGATCAGTCCAGCCGGTCTTTCTGTTTGAGGAGTGTCGCAGGGAGAGGGGATAGGTAGAGATGGAAGGGGCAGCAAAGGATCTCGCGCCCTGGGAAGTGCCGCCAGACGAGTCGTACTGGCATGCACTGTTGAACGAGGGCGAGCATGGCGAGGGTTCGATCGCCTCTGGTCAGGATCTGGATCCTTGCCCAGATGTGGAGCTAGATCAGCAAGCCGCTACGGAGGTCGCAGAAGCTGTCAATGGTGAGAGCTATTCACGTCTGGTGGATGGCGAGTCAGCCTGCTGGGACTTGTTTCTGCAGTACCAGGCCGAAGACAAGACGATTGAACTGCCAGTAGTGGGCTTTAACCGTGGTGGGTTGTTGGTCAGGTGGGATGGAGTCGTAGGGTTCGTTCCGGCTTCTCAACTCTGTGAGGGCATTCCGTATGGTGACGAGCAGTCGCGGCTCGACGCGCTTGCTGTGCGGGCGAGTGGCACCCTGACGCTCAAAGTGATCGAGGCTAACCCCGCCGAGACGCGGCTTGTTTTGTCGGAGCGAGCCGCTATGCGCGTGCATGAGCCCGATTTGTCCGTGTTGGATGACCTGACTGCGGGCAATGTGCGCCACGGCCGGGTCACAAATCTGTGCTCCTTTGGGGTGTTTGTGGACCTGGGCGGCGTGGAGGGGTTGATCCACATATCAGAGCTGTCCTGGGGCAGGGTCGCGCGCCCGGCAGACGTGTTGCAGAGTGGGCAAGAGATCGAGGTCTATGTCCTCAACGTCGATCGCGAGCGAGGACGGGTGGGACTCAGCATCAAACGTCTTCACCCTGATCCGTGGGACACGGTGAAGGACCGGTATTCCTTTGACCAGGTGGTCGAAGGAACGGTCACCAATGTGGTCAATTTCGGCGCGTTCGTGCGCATCGAGGAAGGGGTGGAGGGCTTGATCCATGCCTCTGACCTTACCGATCAGGCGGGTTCTCCTCACCACGCCCTGCAAGAGGGGGTCGCTGTCCGGGTGCGCATCGTCAGCATTGATCAGAGTCGCCATCGCATGGGCTTGAACCTGGAGGGAATTGCCGGCGACGAACTGCCCTGAGTGTCCAGGGCGACACCGTCCTATGCGATCGTGTGTGCCCTCCAGCGAGAGCACAGCCAGGACGTCTATCTGGAAGCTGATCGTCGTGGGCGAGTGCGTGTCGGCATGCCGGTCAGGAGGCCATGCAATCCCTCGAATCTGTCTCTCACGGCCATGCCCTCCTGCTGGATGTCGTACCTGTAGACGCCGTGAGCGTGTGGGCTTCCCCTCATTTTCAGTACCAAGATCGCCCTCTGGATCGCGCTGTCTATCTCGACATAGCGCATCATCAGGATGGCATCGACAACGAAGGAGAGCTTGTCTCCGCTTGGATAGAGCCGGTTGGTGTTGGTTTCGCGGGTCAAGATCGACGTGATTCCTTCGCGTTTGAGGCCGTTGATCACCGTGCCATAAATGTCGCGCAGCTCCGTCGGGTTTCGGGTGATGCGCGCAAAGTGGCTGACACTGTCCAGCACGATCCGCCGTATGTCCCATTCGACGATCATACGATTCAGTGGGCTGAAAGGGGATCGGAGGCTGGAGAGCAGAGTCTGCGGTGAGGTGAACACGAGGCGAAGCTTGTTCGCCTCCTCCAAAGCGCGGAGATCCCAGTTGTGCGATCGGGCGTCTTGGATCAGAGAGCTTGGAAACTCTTCGAACGTGATTAGCAGGCCGGGTTCGTCCTCTTTGACGATGCCGGTATGCAGGAACTGCATCCCCAACGTGGTCTTGCCCGTCCCTGGGCCTCCCTCGACAAGGACTGCGGACCCCTCGAGGAACCCACCGTGAAGCACGTCGTCCAAGCCGGGCACTCCGCTGTGGACCCGTCTGGTCATTCTTGGCCCCCTGCGCGCAGGATGTGATAGACCAGCTTCATCCTGAAGGTCCGGTCGTGGGCAGCCTCGACCAGGTAGGCGATGATCTGCCGGATGTCCTGATCGCCGCCGAGCGTGTAGACAGTGTGTGTCCCTTTCCTCGCCGACCGAAAGATGCCCTCGGTCACCAATGCCTCGGACTCTTGCCGAATGACGTCGACGCTGCGTCCCACATACTGGGCCAGTCTTTCCGCCGTGTCCTGGGTATTGGGATTGTTGTGCAGGAACTTGATGACGTCCCACCGGGTGAATGTGGTGATGTGCTGCTTGATAAAACCAAGCATGCGAGGATCCATCTCATCCATGACACCGGACATCAATGTGCTGTGCAATTCCATCGAACAGTCCTTGTGGCGGCGCTACCGGGTAACGGGCAACTGCCCGGCGTTCGTGGGCTGCGCCAAAGAGAACCTCGCGGGCGAGCGCCTGAGCACCGCTTGTGCTGTGTCTACGTGAACGATCGAGGGTTTCTCGTGTACGATGTGGCCAAGACCGCTAGTAGTTCTTTTGGAAATGGATCAGGATCAGGTTCTTTTTGCAGTCACCGGTGGTCTGGA
Organism: Anaerolineae bacterium; assembly: GCA_016783145.1. GTDB lineage: Bacteria > Chloroflexota > Anaerolineae > JAFGEY01 > JAFGEY01 > BS750m-G44. The sequence goes on along the minus strand of JADHXD010000007.1, from coordinate 17,750 downwards.
CCGACACCTCTGCGGTCACCGGCTTGTCGTTCTCGAATACCTGCACGTGGACACCGACCGATCTGTGGCAGCTATCTTTGAGGACTTGCTCCCACCACGCATACGTACCTCTGCCTCCATAGATCGTCGAATACCTGTCAGAGTACGCGACCGCGTCGCCAGGTTTCGTCGTCCATTCGTTGTTATCGTTATCCCGGACCCTGATCGTCACGTCTGTCACCGGTCGTCCGTTCCGATCGGCCACCTCACCTGCCACGCCGGACCACCAGTCCGAGGTGTTCGCGTCTCGGTACAGCAACTGCTGGACAAAGACCGGCTCCTGGTAGAGCGTAAACCGGGGAAGGGTTTTGGGCGTCGCCGTCGGCGGCCTGGTGGGCCTGGGAGGTCTCGCAGTAGACAGTGGCCCGGGTTCAGAGGTCTCGGTGGGCGGTACCGTGGCCGTTGGCGTCCATATCGACGGGTAGGTGGGCGTCATAGAGGGTGTGAGCGTTGCGGTGGGCACCCTGACGACGGGCGTGGCTGTCGGAAGCACAAAGAAGGGAGGCCTGAATGGATTGAACGCGACCTGGGGATTGGCGAAAATCATCAGGTAGCAGAGCAGCACGAGCACGGTCAAGGCCATAAAGATCACCGTGCCTGCCTGGGCCGACCTTGCACTCCGCGTCGTCTCTTGCGTGGGTGGCTGTTCCCAATTCATACGGGTCCTCCTTTGTCCTCGGAAAACAAGCCGTCTGGACTGGCTAGAAGCCTGGTTTGCCGGTCAGCAGAATCGTACACTCTGATCTCTAGTATAGCATAACAAAGAAGGCTTGTCTAGGTATGTGGGCAAGGGCTGCTTCCGTCTACCGGGCGCGTTGGGTCACCTCGGTGCCAGGATCTCGATATCGGCCGATTCCCAGAGCTCTGACACCCAGCGGCGAAAGGTGGCTTCTCTGAGTTCCTGCCACGACTCTTCTGATAGGGGCATATCCTGCACCCGTTCTATGACCTGTACAATGTGGTACCCCATGGCACTCTGGATCACGTCACTGATCTGTCCCACGGGCAGTTCAAAGGCGGCGTCCTCGACTGCGGTGACAACCAGCGTCCCCCGCGGAAAGAACCCCAGATCCCCGCCGCTCTCCTTTGTGCTTGGATCGAGAGAAGACTGCCGAGCGACGGTCGCGAAATCCGCGCCGCCCTGTAGCTGGGCCAAGAGACTGCGGGCCTCGGCCTCGCTCTCGACCAGAATGTGCCGTGCGTGTACTTGTTCTGCCTTTGTGGGCACGCTGCCCGTGACGCGCTCAAACATCAGCGAAGAGAGCATCATGGAGTGCTGCCGGGCCGTGTACTCTTGGCGCGTCCAGTTGTTGGCTTTGAGCCAAGCATTGAACTGCTCCTGCCCTCCGTTCTCCTCGATGTCTCGGGCGATCACGCTCTCCACTTCTGTGTCCGGGATGGACACTCCCTCGCGTTCTGCTGCTTGCTCAATGAGTGCCTGTTCGATCATCACATCCAGAACCTGGCGCCTCCCCTGGGCGAGCATCTCTAGCTTTTCTTGCTCGGCCAGACTGGCACTCTGGCTCATAAACGCAGCTTCCCATTCGCTCACCCATTTCTGATAGTCGTGAGCATAGACCGGATGGCCATCTACCGCGGCGGCAAGCGCTTCACCCGAGACCGTCGTGGAGGATGGAACTTGAGGCGCTGTGGGCGTCAGTCCTACGTACGGCACTGGCGGAGGCACGGTCTCCCGCGACGCGCATCCAGCCAGTACGATCACAACCAGCCCGATGCTCACGCGCCACAGCCCTCTACGCCACGTGTGCCTGTTTTCCATCGTCCCCCCGTATCTTTGTCCCATCAGCCTACTCCTTTTGTTCGCTCAGTGAGCGATGATATGTGCCGAACCACCTGCTGAACTCGTTGTACTGCCGTTCGTTCTCTTCGCGAGCTCTGCTTTCTCTGAAGGCGGTCAGCCGCTTAAAGATCTCTTGCTGCACCTCTTCTGGACGAGGCACCAGGTCAAAGGAAAAGGGTTCTTGCTGAGAAGCGGTGTGTATCTCGACATTGCCGATCCTCAGGACGCGAAAGAGCCAGTTCGGGCTGCTCGCATCGGTGTTCTGAATGACATCGAACGTGCTCTCTTTGCGGCTCTCCTTCTGGAGGTGAAAGGGAGAGCCCTCTATGTCCACGATCCGCGATTCAGTGACAATGTAGACATCGTTCCGCCACCCGTCGTAGCGCCACAGGTACCAGGCAAAGGCAAAGAGCAGGGCCAATAGCGGCACCGGGACCGTGTAGGACAGAGGCACTCGGGCCAGGATACCTGGCCGGGCAAGAGCCAAGCCCAACGCAATCAGGCAGCCTATCAGCAGTAACACAGGGGGCACGATCGCCCCGAGAAGGATCAGCCAGTGCTTGCGCCAGATGATCTGATCGCTCTTGACGATGCGGGTACGCGGGATGAAATAGTCGACGATCCTGACGAGGCCGGTGTGCTCCGGGGTCACCTGAACCTGCTCGCCACTCTCCAGTGGCGTGATCGGGTCCACAGGACGTTCGAGCTCGGTCAGCAGTTTCTCTCGGATACGGCTTCGCTCCTCCCCGATCCTCCGGGTGCGAGCCAGCCTTCGTGCGCGAAAGATCTCTTCCTGGATGTGGGCCGCGTCGTCCAGATAGGGAAAGCGGATGGTGCCGGCCCCTGCCGTCTTGACCTCCAGGGAGTGAACGCCAAACAGCCACGTCCATAGGCCGTGATTGCGGGTGGTGATGTCCTGAACCTGCTCGACAAACTCCTCGTGCCGCTCGGTGGGGAAGGGGGGGATCAGGATGCGCTCGATGTGGACGATGCGCTTTGAGGTGACGATCAGATCGTCGTTCCTCCAGTCTTCCCACATCCAGAAAGTCCACAGTCCCATTCCCACCGATATGGCGATGACGACGCTGAGTATGATCTGGCTCGGGGCCTGCGCGAGCGTGTGCAGCAGCGCCCCTACGGCCAAAGAAAGGATGATCAGGGTGATGGGAAAGAACACCATCTGCATCAGGGCGACCCAGCTCTTGTGCGCCAGCACGATCGAGATCTCATCCCAGTGCTTGCCGTCAAAGGCTCTGTTGCTGCGCCGAATGCGCTCCTGGCCCCAACTGCGCAGGTACTCGCTGATCTGTGGGTAAGCGATGATGCGCTCAAACCCTTCGTCTGAGAACACGACCAGTTCCACGTCCTCCACCACGTCGACGTTCGCCGAGCGCGGCATGTCGTTCAGGGGAGCCATTTCCCCGAAAAAGTCGCCCCTGCTGTGGTAGTTGAGCAAGCGCGGGCTGCCATTGCCGTCTCTGCTCCACACACGTACGTACCCTCTGACAATCACGTAGAAGGTCTTGTCCGTGTCTCCTTTGCGGATGATCACGTCCCCGCTTTCGTATCGCCTGAGCGTGCCCTCTGCGGCCAAGGCCAACAGCTCAGCACTTGAAAGCGATTCGAAGAGGGGGGCAGGCCTCAGCTTGGCAGCGATCCGGGCGATCTCTTGCCGTCTCTCAGGGGGCAGGCTCTGGAACCTGTCGATCGTGTTGAGTTGCTCGATCAACTCCTCAGACATCACACCCTCCGGGCATGTTTGCGTTTGCTGCCCTATTGTACCACAGCCTTTTCCCGGCTGTCAATTCTTATGGAAAGTAAAATGGGTGAGAGCGGGGATGACCATCGGCCTGCGCTTGGTCTCGTCATAGATGCGGTCTTGGAGCTCTCGGCGCAGGACGGTGGCCAGATCGGCCTTGCGGGCAGGCAGGCATTGGTCGATCACGTTCGCGGCCCATTCAGCGATCTTTTCCAGGAGCTCGCCCGACTCGGGCTGAAAGATGAACCCGCGAGTCACGATCTGTGAGGGGGCGGCGAGTTGATCGTCTGCCGTCAGTGGGACGATGATGGTGACGAACCCGTCGTTGGCGAGTTGCTCACGTTCGCGCAACAAGCCCGGCCCGACGTCGCCGACCCCTGTGCCATCGACAAAGACGTACCCTCCTGGCACGCGTTCGCCGATCGACGCTTTTCCGGCGCTGAATTCGAGCACGTAGCCATTCTCCACCACCAGGGTATGCGCTCTGGGCATGCCCAGTTCGTGCGCGATCCGTGCGTGGGCGTGGAGATGCCTCAGCTCGCCATGGATGGGGATCAGGTACTGGGGGCGGATGAGGTTGATCAGAAGTTTCTGTTCCTCCTGGCTGGCGTGCCCCGATACGTGAACCGGGGCGATGCGATCGTAGACGACGTTGGCCCCTCGCTGGTACAGGCGGTTCACCGTCCGGTGTACCATCTCTTCGTTGCCGGGGATGGTCTGGGCTGACATAATGACCGTATCCCCTCTTTGGATGCGCACCTGCGGGTGCTGCTGTCGAGCCATCTTGGCCAAGGCAGCGGATGGCTCGCCCTGGGTGCCCGTTGCCATGATGATCACCTTGTCCGGGGGCAAGTACTGGATCTCGGTCAGCGGGATCAAGGTGTCGGGAGGAATGTCAATATAGCCCAATGCTCGGCTCATCGTCACGTTGTCGACCATGGTCCGTCCGGCGATCGCGACCTGGCGACCGTGCGTTTTTGCACAGTGCATGACCTGCTGGATGCGCGAGATCAGCGAGGCGAACGTGCCGACGATGATCCGTCCCTGCGCTTCCCGGCAGACGGCATCAAAGGCCTCCCCGACGACGCGTTCTGAAGGAGTAAAGCCAGCAGATTCGGAATTCGTGCTGTCCGCCAGCAGGGCGAGCACACCTCGTCCCCCAAAAGAGGCCAGCCGGGCAAAGTCTGTCGGCTGTCCATCTACCGGCGTATGATCGAACTTGTAGTCTCCCGAGTGGACGATCAGTCCTGCCGGGGTGTCGATGGCCAGCCCGACCCCATCGGGAATGCTATGCGTGACCCGAAAGAACTCGATCTCAAAAGGCCCAATGGACGCCCTGTCTCCGCTGCGGATCGTGCGAAAGGTCGCCTGGTCGAGGATGTGATGCCGCCTGAGCTTGATCTCTGCGAGTCCCCTTGTGAGTGCTGTGGCGTAGATGGGGACGTTGATCTCGCGAAGCAGATAGGGCAGCGCGCCGATGTGGTCCTCGTGTCCGTGGGTCACGATGATCGCTTGCACCTGGTCCGCTTTGTCCATCAGGTACCCAAAGTCGGGGATCACCAGGTCAATGCCGAGCATGTCATTCTCGGGAAACATCAGCCCCGCGTCGATCACCAGGATCTGGCGATCGTACTCGATGACCATCATGTTCTTGCCGACTTCGCCGAGCCCACCAAGGGGGACGATGCGGATCTTGTCACTCATCGCTTCATCCAATCGCTGTGCCTATGGATCTTGACGGTCCGGGGACCCTTCTCGGACGGGATCTGTCTCTAGCCTGCGCAGAAAGGCGCGATCCGCTTCACTTAGGTTTGCTGCCTGCAGCAGGTCTGGGCGGCGCAGCCAGGTACGGTACAGTGAAGCCTCGCGCCGCCATCGAGATAGGTTGGCGTGATGTCCAGAGAGGAGGATCTCGGGCACCGCCCAGCCACGAAAGGCCGCTGGCCGGGTGTAGTGAGGGTATTCGAGCAAGCCAGAGGCGTGCGAATCGTCGAACGTTGCGCTGGGGTCGCCCAGTGCGCCGGGTAGGAGGCGAATGACTGCATCCACGACCACGATGGCGGCGGGTTCGCCGCCTGACAGGACATAGTCGCCGATGCTGATCTCGCGGGCGATCAAGTGCTCTCGCACGCGTTCATCTATGCCCTCATACCGTCCGCAGACCAGAGCCAGACGTTCGTGGCAAGACAGTTCGCGGGCTGTCTGCTGGGTAAACCGCTCTCCCTGAGGAGTGAGGAGGATGATCGGGCATGGAGGCGGATCACCTGGCCCCATGCCCAACACCGCTTCTACCGCATAGAAGACAGGCTCCGGCTTCATGACCATACCCCCACCGCCACCATAGGGTGTATCGTCGCATTGGTGATGCTTCCCCGGAGCCCAGTCACGGATGTCGTGAATCGCGATCGAGGCCAGGTTTGCCTCTTGCGCTCGTTTGACGATGCTTTCTCCAAACGGCCCGACAAACATGCTCGGGAACAGCGTAAAGATGTCGATATGCATCCGTTTCCTCCCCGTTTACGGTGCCATTTTAGCACAACGTCGCCATAACGACAAAAAGATCGGCGGGATCAGGGGGCGGTGTCCGCCCGGAAGCGGACCGGCTGGCCGATACCCCAGATCAACGACCCAATGAGCTGTGCGACGTATCACCGATGCTGGGGCCGCCAACGTGCCGCTCGCCGTGAGGCTGAGATCGCAGGATCGCAGAGACTTGACATTAAAGAGCAAGTATGATATATTTGGGACATTGAATCAGAACAGGGTCTTGGGCGATCGTCGCAAGGAGTGAGCGATTAGCGAGAAAAGGTATCGAGTAAACGAAAGCATACGGGCCAGGGAAGTGCGGCTCGTCGGGCAAGAGGGCATGATCGGCGTGGTCCCCATGCGAGACGCCTTGGCCAAGGCGCGAGAGCAAGGCCTGGACTTGGTGGAGGTCGCTCCCAATGCTGATCCTCCCGTGTGCCGTATGATGGACTATGGCAAGTTCCTGTACGAAAAGGCAAAGCGGGAGCGCAAGGCCCGAAAAGCGCAAAAGAGTGTCGAGGTCAAAGAGATCCGCCTCAGGCCCAAGACGGGTGAGCACGACATAGACTTCAAGGTGCGCGATGCGGAGCGTTTTCTGAAGCAGGGATACAAGGTAAAGGTGCGCGTCTGGTTCCGGGGGCGCGAGATCACCTATCCGGAGATCGGGCGAGTGCTGCTGCAAGAGGTCGCGACGCGGCTGTCAGGGGTGGCAGAGATCGAAAGTTCGCCCCGTATGGAGGGCCGCAGCCTGTTGATGATCCTCAGCCCGAGCAACAAGGGTTAACTGCAAACCGCCCACAGGTGTGCGCGGTTGATTCCCTAGGCAACACACAGAACGCTGTGATGGAGGGACAGGGAACGTCGGCTGTCCCTTCGTTGTTGCCTGGTAAAAGGAAGACTAGATCGAGTGAGGAGGCATAATGCCCAAAATCAAGACGCACAAGGCCACGGCCAAGCGGTTCAGGTACAGCGGCCGGGGCAAGCTGATGCGAACGCACGGCGGCGGGAAGGGCGGCAAAGGTTATATGCGCCGTCGCTCCAAGCGCAGCAAGACTGGGGCGCGAGAGATGACCGAAGTGAAGACAAAGGGCAGCATCAGGCGTGTCGCCAAGTTGGCGCCCTATCTGAAAAAGAGCGGCTAGAGGGGATGACCAATGAGAGTTAAGGGTGGAGTGAGGCTTCATCGGCGGCACAAGAAAGTGCTGCAGAGGGCCAAGGGGTATCGGCACGGTCGACGTCGTCTCTTCCGTACTGCCAACCAGGCGGTGATGAAATCCGGTCGCTACCAGTATCGCGATCGACGCAATCGCAAGCGCGATATGCGACGGCTGTGGATCCTGCGCATCAACGCGGCATCTCGCGCGAGCGGCTTGTCGTACAGTCAACTGATGTACGGACTCAAGATCGCGGGTGTGCAGGTCGATCGGAAAATGCTGGCCGACTTGGCCGTCAACGACACGCGCGCTTTTGCCAAATTGGTAGACGTGGCGAGAGAGGTTACACCCGCATAGCGCACGTGCCGGCCGTTTTCGGACGCAGGGGAGCAGGAAGAGTCTTTTCCACGGACCTGTGGTCTGATCAGGGGAGCGGTTTCCCGGAGAGCTCGAGGGCATTTGCCTCGCGCTCTCCTTTTTCCCATATCAGACAGGTACTGTGGTTTTGTGATCCACTCGGCACTTTACAAAATCGCGGATCTGGGTTATAATGGTTGCATCGTGAGCAGAGAGTCCATCTAGAGTTCCCCGAGCGCCCAACTCAATCCAGTATTCGCCTGCGTCGTTCAGCGCGACGCTTTTTGTTTATCCATGATCCTGGACTGATCCTCAAGGAAGTGATGACAAGAAAAATGGGAAATCCCACGTTATTGACTCGAGAAGGCTACGAACGGCTCCAGCAGGAGCTCGTGTACCTGCAACGAGTGAGGCGTTCAGAAGTCGCCGAGCACATCCGTGTAGCCAAGGAAGAGGGCGATCTCTCAGAGAATGCCGGGTATGATGCGGCCAAGGAAGAGCAAGCGTTCGTCGAAGGGCGCATCATGACCCTGGAAGCGATCCTCAAGAACGTGCAGTTCATCGAGAACAACGGACACCGGGATCGCGTGGCCTTGGGCTGCACCGTCACTGTGCAGGAAGACGGCTACGACCCGGAGACGTTTCGACTCGTCGGCTCTACGGAGGCCGATCCGAGCAAGGGGCGTATCTCGAATGAGTCACCGCTGGGACGGGCACTCCTGGGGTGTAGTGTGAGCGATGTCGTTGAGGTCAACACGCCTGGTGGCGTGACCACCTTTACCATCCTAGAGATCGGGTAGCACGTTGGCACCACGGCAGCTCTGTCGGTAGGCGCCAGCCAAGCGCATACGAGGGGTGACGATGCCGGAGCAAGTCTCATTTGTAACGCCGAATGGACTGAAAAAGGTACAGGAAGAGCTGGACTATCTGCGGAAGGTCCGTCGTCCGCAAGCGATTAGGCAGCTCAAGGAGTCGCTCGAACAGGCTTCTGCGCAAGCCTCCGCTCTTGAGAACCCTGACCTGGACGTTGCCAAGAATGAGCAAGCCTTCATCGAGGGCCGCATTCTTCAGTTGGAACAGGTCCTGAAAACGGCAGTGATCATTGAGACGCCTCAGACGCACGAAGTCATCGGGCTGGGGAACAAGGTCACCGTTACAGAGGGCGCGGATGGCGTTCCGGAGAACTACTGCATTGTCGGATCTGTGGAAGCCGATCCAAGAAAGGGCTACATCTCGAACGAGTCGCCGCTGGGGCGTGCGCTGCTTGGGCGCAAGGCGGGCGAGTGCGTCGTGATCGCTGCGCCCGTCGGCGAGATCGAGTTCTGCATTCAAAGCGTGGAATGACGCGCAGGGCCTGAGTGTCCGGCGCGACGGAGAGAACAGGGTGGCGCTCAACGATCAAGAGAGACAGCGGCTGGGTACGCTGGAGTGGATCCGCCAGCAGGGGATCGATCCGTATCCCGCACGGTGCAGGCGTACCCATACGACTCAGGATGCGATAGACGCTTTCCTGGCTGCCGAGGCGCGGGAAAGTGCGACCGAAACTACAGTTAGCGTGGCTGGGCGACTGCACAGCTTCCGCGATATGGGCAAGTCGATCTTTGCCCACATCGAGGATGGATATGGGCGTTTGCAGGTATACGTGCGCAGTTCGGAGGTAGATGGTGGCGCTTTCGAGCTATTCAAGCGCCGGTCTGACCTGGGCGATTTCTTTGGGTTCACGGGCTCTCTGTTTCGCACGCGCACCGGCGAAGTGACAGTCCGGGCAACCGAGCTTGAGCTGCTTTCCAAGGCCCTCTCTCCTCTGCCACTTGGCAAGGAAAGCGAGGGACAGAGGTTCAACACCCTCGTCGACAAGGAAGCCCGTTATCGCCAGCGCTATGCTGACCTGGCTGTCAACCCGGATGTCCGTCAGATCTTTCGCCTCCGGGCGCGCGTGATTCAGGCGTTGAGGCAGTTCCTCGACGGGCACGACTTTCTCGAGGTCGAGACCCCGATCCTGCAGCCCATCTACGGTGGTGCAGCGGCGCGTCCCTTTGTCACCCATCACAACCAGCTTCACCAAGATCTCTACCTGCGCATTTCGTTCGAGCTGTACCTCAAGCGGCTGCTCGTCGGCATGTACGATCGGGTCTACGAGATCGGGCGCGATTTTCGCAACGAAGGCGTCAGCTACAAGCACAACCCCGAGTTCACCCAGCTCGAGTTTTACGCGGCCTACCTGGACTATAACGACGTGATGGAGCTGACAGAGCAGATGGTCGCCTATGTGGCGGAGCAGGTGACCGGGGGCACGGCCATCACCTACCAGGGACACGAGATCGACCTGAGCCCACCGTGGCGCAGGGTGACCTTGCGCGAGGCGATCGTCGACGTGACCGGGATCGACTACACGCGCTATCCGATCGCCGAGCAGCTCTCGGAAGCCATTCGTGCCCAGGGGCTGCCGGCCAAGACGGGGGCGACCTGGGGGTATTTGATCGACAAGTCCTTGCTCGCCGCGGTCGAGCCGACCCTGCTGCAGCCTACCTTTATCCTGGACTATCCGTACGACATCTCTCCGCTGGCCAAGGCCAAGCCCGGTGATCGGACACACGTCGAGCGTTTCGAGTTCTTTATCGGGGGCCTGGAGTGCGGCAATGCGTTCAGCGAACTCAACGACCCCCTCGACCAGGAGCGGCGATTCCAGGACATGAACAGCATGTACGCGGCGGACGACGAGGAGGCACATCCGATGGACGAGGACTATTTGCGGGCCATGCGCTATGGGATGCCTCCCTGTGGTGGTTTTGGCACGGGCGTCGATCGCCTGGTGATGCTCTTTGCGGACCAAGAGTCCATTCGCGAGGTGCTCTTGTTCCCTCACTTGCGTACCAGGGACTAGGAGCACGCGTCGAGTGCTGTGTGAGCCCTCCCGCACCTTGCCGGCAGAACCAAGGCAACGTGTGGGAGGGCTTTTCTTTGGGAGAACTCGACAAAGGGTCGTAGCCGGCGCATCCCAATGCGCCGAGCGCCCGTGTCCCAGGGAGATCCTGATGAAGCTCCAATGGCGAGATCCAGACATGTCCTTTGGCAAGTGGATCAAGACCATCCTCCTCGTCGGTCTCCCGTTCCTCTTGCTCTATGCGGCGGGCAAGCCAATCCTCCAGTCTTATGTACTTGCTCATCCCCGCCGCTTGGTGGCGGAGCTGTCTGCAGCGGATGTGGGGGTGCCCGTGGAGCGCGTGACCTTCCAGGCCACGGATGGCGTGGAGCTGGTGGGATGGTTTGTGCCCGGAGAGGGGGGTGAGGCGCGCGGCGGTGGGACGGTGGTCTACAGTCACGGATCTGGCACCAACGGGCCAGAGATGTACTCGAGGGCGGCTTTTCTGAACCGCGCCGGGTACAATGTGTTCCTCTTTGATCACCGCGCGCACGGCCAAAGCGGCGGCCGGGCAACTACGCTTGGTCCGCTTGAGGTCCGCGACCTGGATGGCGCCGTTGCATACCTGCGTTCCAGGCCGGACGTGGACCCTGAGCGGATCGGGGCCTGGGGCGGCTCGATGGGCGCGGGGGTGGTCATCGGCGCGGCGGCAGGCAACCCGGCGATCAGGGCGATCGTGGCCGACTCTGTCTACGCCGACATGGCCGAACTCTGGCACCGGTTTGGCTATGTGGGGATTCGACGCACTCCCATCCGCTGGTCTTGGGGAGTGCCCATGCGCTGGGCAACCTGGCTGTGGACGGGCGAGGACATCGCTGCCTTTAAACCGGTCGAGTTGATCGCTCGCATTGGCCCTCGCCCTGTGCTCATCATTCACGGCGAGCGCGACAATGGGGCGTGCACGGTTTCCGATGCGCGCAGGCTTTATCGGGCGTCGGGGGAGCCAAAGGAACTGTGGATCGTGCCCGGGGCAGGGCACGGCGCTGCTCATGCCCTGTATCCCCAAGAGTACGAGACGCGAGTGCGCGCCTTCTTTGACGCGGCCCTGGCCGCCCCGGCCCCATCTCCGTAGGTCAGGTTTCATACCTGACCTCCTAATGCAGCACCACGTCTGTCCATGCCGCGATCCATTCCTCACGATGCGCGTCAATCTCCGCAGGCGACATGCTAGCCGGTTCCTGTGCCTCCTGGCTCAAGTCGAGGAATACCTGCGGCAGTTGGGCTTCCGGATTGACCGGAAAGACCCACATGTGCAGCGGTATGTCCTCCTGGAACGTGGGGGCGAGCATCCAGTCGACGAACGCGCGCGCCAGCTTGCGCTCCCGGGTACCCCTGAGGATGCCCACAAACTCGATCTGGCGGAAGCACGTGCCCGGAGCGGAGATCACGCCGGTGGGGGGCGCTTCATACCTGCCCTCGCTATAGTACACCTCGGCGGCGGGGCTGGTCGCATAGCTGACCACGATCGGCCGGTCCCCGTCGCTGGCTGCGCTGAACTGTCCATAGTATGCTGCCTCCCATCCGCTCTCGACTGCCACGTCGTTCTCTCTGAGCTTGCGCCAGTAGTCCTGGTATCCTTCCACGCCAAAACGGCTGATCGTCGCCAGCAGGAAGGCCAAGCCAGGAGATGAGGTCGCCGGATTCTCGACCACGGTCAGCCCCTCATAGTCGGGCTCGATGAGGTCCTCCAGCGAGGCCGGCGGTGTCTTGTTGTGCTCTTCGAACCAGGCTTTGTCATAGTTCAGGCAAACGTCTCCCCAGTCAACGGGCAGCAGGCTGTTCCCGTCGTCCAGGATGAACTCTGGGGGAATGTCCTGTAGCATCGGCGATTCGTAGGGCTCGAACAAGTCCTCCCGCAGCGCGCGACTGAGAAAGGTGTTGTCCACGCCGTAGAGTATGTCGGCCAGTGGGTTGTTTTTGCTCAGGATCGCCTTGTTCAGCACTTCCCCTGCATCTCCCGACCTGAGAACGGTGACCTTGACGCCGTGCTCTTGCTCGAATGCGAGGATGACCTCTTCGCCGATATCAAAGCTGTCGTGCGTCATCACGACCAACTCTCTGCCCTGCTCCGGGCGGCTGCACCCGGCAGCCCAAACCACGATCACGATCAGGATGATCCACCGCTTTACCATCACACTACCCTCCTCTTGCAGGTACAAGAAACGCCAACCGACGACAGGTTGGCGTATGGTTACGCACAGTACGTGGATGCTTTCCTTCGCCGGCATTATCCGTCAGGTTCTAAGGGTCGGCGGCACACTTCTCCGCCCTCTCAGCCCGGCCTATCCGAGCTCCCCTAGCGTATAGATTCCGCTGCAGTTCGCCGATCCGGTCGAACCGCTTACTCTGTCGGTGCCACTCCTCCTGTGTCCGTGATCTGGATTCGCAGCCTGTTGCGGTGCTGAAGCAGCTTCTGGGCCAGTTGGCGCATTGCCCGGCGCATCGCTTGCCAATTCGGCGTGTCGCTGTGCTGCCCATCGTGCGCATCAACCAGGTGGACCAGTGCCTCGCCCATCAATTCGGATTCATTCCACTGCTGCTGCAATTCCTCCAGCCGTGCCTGCGGTGAGGTCGCCTCCAGCGCTTGCTCGTTCAGCACCTGAAGCTTTTTCAGAAAGGCACTTCCCTGCGCGGCGAGCATCTGCGGGTCGATCTGGGAGGCGATGCGCGTGAAATCGGCCCACTGTTCGAGGATGACCTCGCGTTCCTCCCGCATCTCGAGCACCACGGTGGGGAGGGGCTCTTCCTCGGCAGGGGGTCCTTCTTCAGCGAGCAGCTCCTCTTCAGCGAGCAGCTCCTCTTCGGCAAGCGGTTCCTCTTCGGCGGACGGTTCCTCAGGCGCCGGCTCGGTGACCGGTTCGCTGGGTGGCGGGGGGGTGGCTGCCGCACCTGCCGGCTCGATCTGCTGTGCGGGCGGCGGTTCCTGTGGCCCGACTTTCTGCAAGAGCGTCGCCAGCCCCTCTCTCACGCGCTGGTTGTCCGGGTTGATCTGCAGCACGCGGCGCAGGCAGGCGATCTTTGCCGAATCATCCACCACGCCGCTCAACCACAGCCAGCCCGGCTCGTATCGCTCGTCGAGACTGACCGCGTGGCGCAGGATCTGCTGCGCCAGCTCGCGACGTCCGGCTCTCAGCGCGTGGACTCCCCGCTGAACGAGCTCCGGTACGGTGATCTCTGTCTCCGGATCGACGGCCACAAAACGGCACCGGCAGTGCTCGCGCGTACACCCGCGAATGGGCAGGCGGGGGACTTCGGATGGCGTGTAGGTGCCCTGCGCTCGGGCCTTGCACACCGCGCACGCGTCCTCGGCGGTGACGACGCGCACCAACGCCCCGCCTCGCGCGAGACGGTATGCTGTTTCCTCGCTGTAAAAGCTCTCGACCCAATCCACGCCCGCGTTCTCCCCTCTGGCAGGCACCCCTTCAGGCCGGATGGTGACCGCATCCACCGTTTGCGCTGCATCTCCGGCACTCGTGCCTGGGCGTCTTCCTCATCTCTATTGTACTCTAGATCGGGGCATAGATCAAGAGGAATCTCGGTCTCTCAGGCGTTTTGTGAGGGAAGACCCTCCACCGCAGCACCCCGTCCTGGCCCAGGTGGGACAGGGCCAGCGCCTCGTCGAGGATCCGCGCGGAGGGCGTGTGGTCTCGAATAGCGGCGCCTCAAAATACCTGCCAATCTCGGCCAGAAACCGGCTGGTCACAAAACACCACCTCACCAAACCGGGAGGAAATGTGGTAATTGATCTCCCAGGTCGGCGACCAGGCCGAATACTCGTCGCCGTACGTGCCCCGATCGATCCGGTACAGGTTGACTCGCCACACGTCGCCGTTCAAGGGGGGGATATGCGGGGCAGTCGCCAGGTCGGCAAGCGGGATCGCCATCTCGACGGTCCACGACCTGTCCCCTCGATCGCGCTGGTTCAGGTACCCGTCGACCGTCACCGCGTGCTGCCAGTCGGTGCTGTCCCAGTCGAACAGGCCCCACCGCCTGCCCTGCCGGTTGAGCATGTACAAGTCGAGGGCTACGTTGAGCGGGTTCACTTCCAGCTCGACGTAGCTGATGCCATCGCGGTTGGCGTCGATGAACACCTCGACGACCTCTTCCTCATACATCGGCCCGTCGCGCTCGGTGATCGTGCCCCAAATGTCGGGGTCGATACAGTGAAATCCAGCGTAGAGGAAGCGATCATCCCACAGCAGCTTGACGGTGGTCGGGAAGCGAGGCGGCTCGCCGGTGTCTGTGCGCACCAACGAAATGGGCTCTGCTGCACGCCAGCACGGTTCGTCCAGTCTGCCATCGACGATGATCGGGCTGTCAGCGCGGTAGCAAGTGTAGATCGGTCTCGAATCCACGTTTCATTCCTCCAAATCGTCCAATCCCTCCGGGCGCGATGACCGCGCCCCTACGCACCGTCCGTCTCTTGGGCGCGATGACCGCGTCCCTACACAACGGTCCCCCTGGTCCCTACGCTCTGCGTGGGGACCGCTCCGCCTCCATCCCGCCCCGATGCTCGATGCCCTGAGGCGCACTCCTTTCCCACAACGTCCGTTTCCGTATGGGGCGGTTCGCGAACCGCCCCGCCGGGCGTTTCAGTGCCCTGACGGGCATTCTATGCTTTTCCACGCCCCGTAGCCGGCGCCTGGGGATGCGCTGGCTACCGATGACCGTGGCCCACTGCGGCACTACCGCTGCGTGATGAGCCACTGTATACGATCGTATGAGGCGATATAATGAACGGCTACCACAAGGCCGAGAGCCCAGCTCAACCGTGTAGCCCCCAGATCATAGAGCATCCAGGTAGCCGCGCTGAAAACTGCCAGCTCTATCGCCAGACGAATGACTCCGGCTACCGCAACTGGAGCTGCTCCCGAACGGCTAGGATCATTGGGAACAGCAAATGTACCCCACACAACAGCAGCGACTACTGGGATACTCGACGCAAGCAGGAAACGAAACCAGGCTTCACTCTGTCGCCAGCCCCAAACGCCCATTGCCAGCAGAGCCGACAGTTCAAGTAGAAACCGAATGGCGAGATTGATTGGATGTGACCCCATAGCATACCCTTGAAGGTTGAATTCTCTGTGTTCTGAGAAAGGCCAACTTCTTGTTTGATGGTAAGCTGCCCAGCGGTCAAGGGTTTATGTGGCGCACACCGCCACATAATCCGGGTTGAACCAAGCCGAGCACCACTTACTACATTGTACTGATGTTTGGGCGTTAAGGCAAAATGCCAAAAAGGTGTGACCGAATTTCAGGCTGGTACTGTTGACCACTCTGCCGAACTTTGATATACTGTGCCACGCGACGAGGCTACGGGTGGACGGTTCGATATGTGAGGAGGCACAATGGCCAAGTTCCTGGCTCTGGATCTGGGCGCCGAAAGCGGGCGCGCGGTGGTCGGTCACTTTGACGGGCACGCTCTGCAGCTCGAAGAGATCCACCGTTTCCCCAACGGGCCGGTCCTGGTGAACGGACATCTCCACTGGGACGCGCTCCGCCTGCTGAGCGAGGTCAAAACCGGGATCGCCCTCGCCGTTCAAAAGTACGGCAAGGCGATCGCGAGCTTGGGCCTGGATACCTGGGGGGTGGACTTTGGCTTGTTGGACGAGCAGGGCACGCTGCTCGGCAACCCCTACCACTACCGGGACAGCCGTACCGAGGGCATGATGGACGCGCTGTTTGCCCGGGTGCCTCGTGAGACGGTGTTCAATCAGACAGGCATCCAGTTCATGCAGCTCAACACGCTCTACCAGTTGTTCTCTATGCGAGTCGGCGGTTCTCCTGTGCTCGATGTGGCGCGCACCTTCCTGACCATGCCCGATCTGTTCAACTACTGGCTGACCGGGCGAAAGGTGTGCGAGTTCTCTATCGCCACCACGACCCAGTTCTACGACCCCTGCGCAAAGACCTGGGCTTTCGATCTGCTGGCAAAGCTGGATTTGCCCATCTCGATCTTGGGCGAGATCGTGCCCCCGGGCACACGGCTGGGGGATCTGCTGCCGGACGTCGCGTCGGAACTGCTCGTCGATCCCATCCCGGTGATCGCCCCTGCGTGTCACGACACGGGGTCTGCCGTGGCTGCGGTTCCTGCCCAGGTGCAGGACTATGCCTACATCAGCTCCGGCACGTGGTCGTTGATGGGTGTGGAGGTACGTGATCCGGTGATCACGCCGCAGAGCCTGGACTATAACTTTACCAACGAGGGCGGGGTGTGCGACACGTTCCGCCTGCTCAAGAACATCATGGGACTGTGGCTGGTGCAGGAGTGTCGGCGTGAGTGGGCACGAGCTGGAGAGGCATACGACTATGGCGAACTGACGCAAATGGCTGCCGCTGCCCCGGCGTTTGGGCCGATCGTCGATGTCGATGACCACAGCTTTTTGTCGCCGGGAGATATGCCGGACAAGATCCGCCGCTACTGCCAGGAGACCGGGCAGACCGTTCCCGAGAGCAAAGGAGAGATCCTCCGCTGCGCGCTGGAGAGCCTGGCCTTGCGCTATCGCTGGGTCCTGGAAAAGCTGGAGGACGTGATGGGGCGCGCGATCGAGGTGGTGCACGTCATCGGCGGAGGGATGCAGAATGAGCTCCTCTGCCAATTCGCCGCGGATGCGATGCAGCGTCCGGTGATCGCCGGCCCTATCGAGGCCACGGCGTTGGGGAACATGCTGATGCAGGCCCTGGCCCTGGGGCATATCGGTTCGTTGAGCCAAGGACGCGAGGTCGTGCGCAACTCGTTCCAGGTTCG
Organism: Anaerolineae bacterium; assembly: GCA_016783145.1. Lineage (GTDB taxonomy): Bacteria > Chloroflexota > Anaerolineae > JAFGEY01 > JAFGEY01 > BS750m-G44. The sequence continues at coordinate 443 of JADHXD010000007.1, read as the reverse complement.
CACCTACGAACCGGACAGCCCCGGGCCTTGGGAGGATGCCTACGGCCGCTACCTGGCGATCATGGGCGAAGGATAGCAAGCTGTAGCTACCGTCGCCGGCACGCGGACGTGTGCCGGTGTCCTGGTAGGGCGCTCAGCGACGGCGCCGCGAGCGCCCAGCGGTGAGCCGAAAGACGAGATACATCACCTGCGCCAGTGCTTGGGCGAGCGCCGCGACGTAGGTCAGCGAAGCCGCGGTCAGCACGTTGCGCGCATACCCCATCTGCTCCTCGACCACCAATCCCGATCCGGTCAGCAGGGCCAGGCCGCGCCGGCTGGCATTGAACTCGACCGGCAGGGTGACCAGGGCAAAGAGCACCGCCAAGCAAAAGCCCAGGATGCCCACCCAGGAGATGAAACGGCCGATGCTGCCCAGGCCGGTCAGATAGTTGAGGGTAAACCCG
>JADHXD010000216.1 GCA_016783145.1 Anaerolineae bacterium | reverse complement strand
CAGGGGCTGCGCGTGGCCTACGTCGACGTTGACGCCCACCACGGCGACGGTGTCCAGGCCGCCTTCTACGACTCCGACCAGGTCCTCACCATCTCCCTACACGAATCCGGGCACTACCTGTTCCCTGGTACGGGCTTCGTCCAGGAGCTCGGCACAGGAGCGGGGATGGGCTACAGCGTGAACGTTCCCCTGATGCCCTACACCGGGGACGACGTGTACCTGTGGGCCTTTGACCAGGTCGTGCCGCCGCTTGTGTCCGGCTTTGCACCCGATGTACTGGTCACGCAGCTCGGCATCGACACGCACTTTCGGGATCCCCTCACGCATCTGCTCCTCACCTCAGTCGGGTACGAGCAGATCATCCGCTCCTTCCGCGCGATGGATCTGCCGTGGGTGGCCCTCGGTGGAGGAGGATATCACATCCACACCGTCGCCCGAGGCTGGACGCTGGCCTACGGCATCATGAGCGACCAGGAACTCTGCGATGCGATCCCCGCATCCTACGCTGACAGCTACGGCGACCACTGGCTCCACGATCGCGAGGGGCCCCAGATCTCGGACCGCGACGCTGCCACCGCCCGCCAGTACGCCGAACGCCAGGTCGGCGAGCTCCGGCGCGCCCTTGGTCCAGCGCGGTTCGCCTAAGCAGGGTGCGCACGGATCCCGATCAGGGGCCGAACTCGCCCTGTTCCAGGTCTCGGGCCAGGTCCCGCACCATGGCCTGCAGCGCGGGCGCCTCGGGGTGTGCCGCTTTGGGCGAGGGAAGGTACTCGATCCCCCCCTCGCGGACCCCCACGGAAACCGTCCCCGGACGGAAATCCCCGCGGACGATCGCGGCGATCGCGTCGTATGCCTGCGCGTCCACCCGCCGGACCACCGAGCCCAACAGGCGGTCTGCGTTCGGGACCTCTCCACCTCGAAAGGTCGTCAGGTACTCGTTCCAGTCCATACCGATGACCCACGCCCCTTCCTGGGCTGCAGCGCGGATGGCGGCGCTGCCCGTTCCGCCGGCGGCGTTAAAGACCACGTCCGCCCCGCCCTGGACGACCTCTCGCCCAATCTGCTCCCCAAGAGCCGCATCGACCAGCGAGTCGGCTGCCGCTGTGGTCAGCTCACAGTCCGAGCACGTGAGCTGTATCCCGATCTCAAACCCAACCAGCAGTTGCTCAAGGACAGGTGTGAGCGGTCCGCTCACTACCGCCACGCGACCGACCTGGCTCGCCTGGCCTGCCAGCGCACCGGCCAGCAGCCCCGCTTCTTCGATCCGGTAGACAAAGCTGAGCAGGTTCGGCTGTTCGTCGCCGTAGGTATGCCCGAAATCCACGAACGTGACCTCGGGAAAGGCATCGGCCAACCCCCACAGCAGGTCAGGATCGGCCCAACCAACGGTCACCAGGACATCGAGTCCGCTCTCGATGAACCCCAGCGCCCCGTCGGCGGGATGCTCTTCGGGTGGCGTCTCGTGAACGAGCAGCTCCAGGCCCATGTCCTCGCTCGCCCTCTCCAGGGCCTTCAGCAGGGGAGCGGTGAATCGATTCGCCTCTATCGACATGCCCGCACCGGGAACCAGGGCCACGCGCAGGGCCTCAGGACGTTGGGGCCGTCGCGGTAGGTTGGGTGGCGACCACGGCTCTGGCGGCCTGTTCGCCACCAACTGTCCCGCTGTCAAGCCGACCTTTCTCAGCGCCTCTGCCATCGTCTGGTACAGAGGTTCGTCGAGCGCGAGAAACCCACCGTACTCGGTCAAGGGGATGATCAGCTCCGGGTCGATCTCTTCCAGGGCGGTGCGGAAAGCATCGGGGCTACCCGCGGGGCCGTCAGGCCAGGCGACCACGACGCCGGCGCTCGTCAGAGCGCTCTGGCTCAGGGAACGCAGGCGCCGTCTCACCTCGGGAAAGCGCTCCTCAGCCATGTCCGCCGCAAAGTTGTCGGTGATCGCAGCATCCACCTGGCCCTGGTCAAGCAAACGCAGCGCCTCAAAGCCGGCCTCCAGCTCGGACATGGGGGCCAGGTAAACCACCTCGCACTCCTCGTGGACGTTCACCCCTTGGTCGATCAGCTCCGCGCGACCCAGGATGCCCGCCGGATCGTCCCAACTGACCAGCGCCACCCTCTTCCCTCTGAGGTCCCCAACCTCCTGAACGTCACCCTCTGCACGGACGAACACCTCTGCATAGTACACGGGATGCGCGTAGAGCAGCGGAGACAGGAGCACTCCCTCCTCGCGCGCCCACAGGTACCCCGGCATATCCATCAAGGCGGCGTCCAGGCGCCGGTCGCTCGGCATCCCGCTCCCGGCGGGGTCGCGAAGCAGTTCCACCAGTGCCGCGGATTCGGGGACCGGGACGACCTCCACGGGGCGCTCCATCCTGCTCTCGAGATACCGCGCGAGCTGCGGAATCTGCTCCTCGGTGCCCGGGATCGGGTTGGGCACCAGACCTACACGGTACGGTCTGTTCGGTTCAGCCCGGCCCGCCGTGGCTGTGGCCTTTACCATTGGGACGGGCGTGAGAGTCGTGGTCGCTTGCTGGCCCAGAGCGGCTGAAGGGGTCAGAGTCGGCGGACCCTCGCGCCACAGCCCGCTTGTCGCCAGCATCACCCCAAGGATGACCATCGCCAAGATCACCGCCGCGCCCCCCGCATACGCCCACCAGGGCACCCGTCGACGGCGCGCTGTGGGCACGGCTTCCCGTTCAGCGGCGTGGGGCCGAAGCTCCGTGACAGCGGGGGCAAACTCGGCCGCCGTCAAAGCCGGCTGGCTATCTGCCAGCGGTTCCTCCGGCTGGGGAATAGGCCCCAGCTTGGTCAGGGGCCGCGCGTTCTCGACCGCGCGCTGCAGGGCCGTCGCCATCTCCCCCACGCTTTGGTAGCGACTGGCGGAATCCTTGGCCAACGCTTTGAGGAGCACCAACTCGACGGACTCGGGGATGTCGGGGTTGATCTGCCGAGGCATCACCAGTGGTTCCGTCATATGCTTGATGACCACCGCGAATGGCGTCTCGGCCTCAAAGGGCACGCGTCCGGTGAGCATCTCATAGAGCACGACGCCCAGCGAGTAGATATCCGCCTGAGCGTCTGCGGGCATTCCCTGGCCCTGTTCAGGTGCCATATACGCAGGAGTGCCCACCCCTACGCCAGAAGCGGTGAGCTGCTGCGACCCCTCGACCATCTTGGCCAGGCCAAAGTCGCCCAGCAAGACCCACCTGCCCCGATCCATCAGGATGTTGGCAGGCTTGACATCGCGGTGGATCACCCCCTGCCTGTGTGCGTACTCTAGTGCCTCAGCGGTTTGGACGACAATGTCGACGGCCTGGTCGAGAGAGAGGGGCAAGGCGGATTCCAGGTCCTTGAGCGTACCTGCATCCACATACTTCATCACGATGTAGCTGAGCTCACCTTGCTGGCCATAGTCAAAGATGGGGAGGATGTGAGGGTGATCGAGGCGGGCGATGGCCTTGGCCTCGCGCACGAACCGCTCGCTGAACTCCGGGTCGTGCACAAAGTAGGGAGGCAAGACCTTGACGGCGACGTACCGTTCGAGCGAAGGCTGGAACGCCTTGAAAACCGTCGCCATGCCACCCTTGCCCAGTTGCTCGACGATACGATACTGGCCCAGCGTCTGCCCGATCAGGCTCTGCATGGTCCCCTCCAAGAGCGCTCTGCCTCGCTTAGGCGTCCTCAGGGAGGAGCACCTCCCGTCCCCGGCTTCCGCCCAGGTCGGGGCCGACGACGCCCTGTTCCTCTAGCGCCTCAATGATCCGCGCAGCACGCGCATAGCCAATGCGCAGGTGTCGTTGCAGAAGCGTCGTCGAAGCTTTGCCCTCCCTGCGGACGATGTCGATCGCCTTGTCGATCATCTCATCGCTCTGCCCAGGCAGCAGATCGGACTCGGACAGCTCCATCTGTTGCATGATAGGCAGGCGAGGCTGCACGACCTCGGAGGGAGCGATCGCTTCATCGACAGCCGCCCCAGCCTGGCGTTTCCACAGGTTGACGAGCCGGTCCAACTCTACGGGCGAGACAAAGCACCCCTGCAGTCGCATCGTCTGGCTGGCATCGGGCGACATAAAGAGCATATCCCCGGAACCCAGCAGCCGCTCCGCGCCGACCGTGTCGATGATCACCCGAGAGTCCACGCTGCTCGTGACCATAAAGCTGACCCGCGCCGGAAAGTTGGCTTTGATCAATCCAGTCACCACGTCCACACTCGGACGCTGCGTGGCAATGATCAGGTGTATGCCTGTCGCACGGGCCATCTGAGCGATCCGGCAGACCGATCTCTCGACGTCATCCGGCGCGATCATCATCAGGTCCGCCAGCTCATCGATAAAGACCACGACATAGGGCAGCTTGTCCTGGTCTCCAGCCACCACTCGCCGGTTATATTCCTCAATGTTGCGCGCCCCCACCTTTTCAAAGCTCTTGTACCGCTGATCCATTTCCCGGGTCACCCACTGCAGCGTACCGACCACCTTTTCCAGGTCGACGACGACCGGAACCAGGAGGTGAGGGATGCCGTTGTACCCTGTCAACTCCACCCGCTTGGGATCGATCATGATCATCCGCAGGGTCTCGGGCGTATTGGTGCACAAAAAGCCCGAGATAATGGCGTTGATGCACACCGACTTGCCCGACCCGGTCGCTCCGGCGATCAGCAGGTGCGGCATAGCGATCAGATCGGTGACGATCGGTTCGCCGGACACGTTCTCACCGAGCGCGATAGGCAGGGGAGTCTTTTTCTGCATGCGTTCGAATGCTTCCGTCTCCATCACCCCGCGCAGCGAGACGATCGCCACCTCTTTGTTCGGCACCTCGATGCCCACGATCGAGCGGCCCGGCACCGGGGCCTCGATGCGGATCGGGGCAGCAGCTAGGGCTAGAGCCAGATCGTCGGACAGGGCGCTGATCCGGCTGACCTTGACCTTGGTCTGCTTGCCACCACGACCGGACACGAACCCCGGTTCCACACCAAACTGCGTGATGGCCGGGCCCTGATTGACCTCGATTACCCGGGCCGGAACACCAAAGCTCTCCAACGTCTGTTCGATGATCTGCACGCGGAGTTGGATCTCGGCCTGGCTCAATTCCTGATCGCTGAGGTCTTCCAAGATATCACGGACGTTGGGCAGATGCCAGGTCGCTTTGCCTCCCTTGAGCCGCGGCAGCCCGGGCAGGCGAATGGTCGGGGCGGCAGGGACAGGGACAGCTTTGGGCACTTCGCCGATGACTCGGGCCTGGGTGAGTTCGGCCGGGGCAGGCTGAGCGCGACGATCTGCGACAGACGGCTGCTGTACCTGCGCCCCAGCGCGGCTGTTGATCGTATACCTTGGCTCCTTGAGAGGAAGCTGCTCGGGACGCCTGGCAGACCACTCGTGCCACTGCCCTCTGAAGCGCTCCCATGCAAGCCACAAGGCCATGCCGATCTCGGCCGTGGAACGCTCCAGAAAGAGAACGAGGCCGATGACGAGCAGCGCCGAGATGACGACGTAGGCCCCGATTCGGCCGATCGCGTACTGCAGTCCCTCCCCCACGGCCCATCCAAGGATGCCTCCCCCACGGCCCTCGACGACCAGGCTCCAAGGATCCCCGGCGGGCGTGAGCAGGTGACTGAGCGCCAGCAGGGAAACGAATCCGAGCAGCAGGCCAACCACCTTTTCCCAGCGCACCTCAGAAAGGCGGCCAAACCCCTGCATCAGCATCCCCAGTCCGAGCGCCCCCAGCCCGACGGGCATCACAAAAGCACCCCAGCCAAAGCCTTGGCGGAGCAGGTGTAGCCACCTGGTCGTCACCGTGCCCTGGTTGGGCGAAATGAGGCTCAGAAACGTGAGGATCGCCATCGCCAGAAACACGATGCCCAAGATCTCGATCCGCAGTGTTGCACGGATGTCGAACCAGGGACTGGATCGCTGCCTTTGCTGCGGCGTCCGGCGGCGAGAACTGGTCCCCGACGAGCGGGTCCGGCTCGTCCGAGGGCTGCTGCTCCGGCGGCTGCTGCTTGAGGATCTGCGTACTATCCGTCTGCGTTTCTTCATAGCTCAAATGTTCTCCTGTTCATGCCCTATTATACCATAACCACGGTCAAACTGGCAACCGAACATAGCCCGCAGCAGAGCGTCATCGCACTTGAGCTCAGTAGCGGCATCACACGTCCGTAGTGGCGAATTCATTCGCTCTCTCCCGCGCCCGTAGCGGCGAATTCACTCGCTCTCTCCCGCGCCCGTAGTGGCGAATTCATTCGCTCTCTCCCACGCCCGCAGCGGCAAACTCATTCGCTCTCTCCCACGTCCGTAGCGGCAAACTCATTCGCTCTCTCCCGCGCCCGTAGCGGCAAATCCATTCGCTCTCTCCCGCGCCCGCAGCGGCAAACTCATTCGCTCTCTCCCACGCCC